>JAYUCD010000106.1:0-13213 GCA_043740515.1 Bdellovibrio sp.
TCCTTCCGTTCGCGCTCCCAATTGGCGTTAGAACCACAACACTGCGGGGAGAAGTGTGTGCTCTCCTCTGGCAATCTGGCTGGCATGAGGACAAGTATAGTCGCCTCGAAGCCCCTCTAGTTTTGCGTCACCGGGTTTCCCACGGCTTTGCCTTGAGCAAAGGAAGGATATAAATCCCTAAACTTTTAGCCTTATTGGAACCTCCTCGGAATTTGTTGTTGGGTTGATCGGTAGGGAAGAATCCCTGGGTTTTTGCGGTAGCTATCCTGGTGACGAATCGTCACTTCGGTTTTGGATCAGTGATCAGATACATTAATCCTCCTGAATGACTTTCAGCTTACCAAGACTTTGGTCCGACCCCTAGCAGTCTGTCGAACTTTCTCACAATTGAACAAAGCTCTCGAAGCGGATTGAATCGGAGCGAGACGAGACTGAATCAGATTGAGAAAAAGAGAAAGAAAAAGAGAAAGAAAAAGACAGATTACTGAATTCCGACGCCAGAAAATCCACGAATTTTTTCGTTCTCCACTGAGTAAGTGATTTGGATGGGACGGCAGCAGACTTCGCAGTCTTCGATGTAAACTTGGGGATCCTCAACCGAGAGATCCAAGATCATAGAGATCTTTTCAAAACAGTAAGGGCATTTAAAAAACTTTTCGACTTCTTCCACAGCCAGTTCCCCTTTTCAAAGTCAAATTGCCAACAAATTAGACAGGCAGCCGAGCACGAATTTTTTCAGCCACATTGAAAAATGCCATCGACTCGACAGATTTCGGATGACTTTCTACAATGGGAATTCCTGCTTCGCTGGCCAGGCTCACATGCGGGTTGAAAGGAACTTCGCCGAGCTTGGGGATTTTTTTTGCATCCAAATAAGCATCCATTTCTCCGCGCGGAAAGAGTTGCATTTTTTCTCCGTTCGGAGTCAGCAGATAGGACATGTTTTCAACAACACCTAAGATCGGAACAGCGACTCGGGACCACATATCAATTGCTTTTTTGGCGTCAATCAAAGCAATGTTTTGCGGAGTGCTGACAATGAGAGCACCTGCCACGGGTACCTTTTGCGCCAAAGAAAGTTGAATATCTCCTGTGCCCGGAGGCAGATCGACAATCAGATAATCAAGCTCACCCCAGACAACATCTCGCAAGAATTGCTCCATCGCCTTGAACAGCATTGGCCCGCGCCAAACCACCGCCGAATTTTCTTCGATAATGAAACCAATGCTCATCAATTTCATGCCGAAGCGAATGAGCGGCTGCATTTTTTGATCGGGAGAAATTTCAGGCTTTTGATTCAAGCTGCCCATCATGCGAGGGATGCTGGGGCCGTAAATGTCGGCATCGAGCAGGCCGACTTTGCAAGTTTTCGAAAGTGCCAAGGCCAAGTTGGTTGCGACAGTCGATTTGCCGACTCCGCCCTTGCCGGAAGAAACCGCCAAAATATGCTTTACATTGGGAATTGCTTTTTGCTGGTCGAATGGATTTGGAGGGGCGAACGTCATATTGCTTGAATCCTTCTGCTGAAAGCCAAATAATAGAGCCAGATGTCGAGCCAACTTCTCGTTTGGATCACTTTTGGAATCGGCGGATTCACTCTTCTCATTTTCTTGATCGGAAGGAAAGGATTCGTTGCGCCTGCCAGATTGAATCTGCGCAAAGATCTGCGAAGCGGCAACAAGCTGGCGGCGCAAAGCTCGGCTGATCTCCATTATGAGGATCCCTCCGAAGCTGCCATCAAAAATCTCAACATCATTTTTATTTACAATGGACACACCTTTGATGCCTACGAAGTGCTCGGCGCTCCAGCCGGAGCAAGTCTGAATTTAGTCGAAAAGTATTACCGAGAAATGCTTGAAAAAAAGGGCGAAGACCGAGAATTTATCGAAGCTGCCTTTGCGGCAATTCGCTCAAGCAAATGATTGCCAATAAAATCATCTTATTTTTTAGGCAGATCTGAGCCCGGCATCTGCCAAGCTGGATGCAATTGCCCTCGATGACACATGTAGCAAGACGCTTTGGGATTTTTATTCAAGCCGTTCATTCCGCCGTCAATTAACAATTGTGTCAGTTTCATATGCTCTTTTGCCACTTTGAATTCATTTTTCTTATCGGATTTAAAATTTTCAGAATTGTGACAGGTGGTGCAGGTCACTCCAAGCTGTTTGGACATATGAACCATTTGCGCTCGCATGACTTCTTCTTCCGATTTCAATTGAGACGGAGTCTGAGCTCTGGAGACCGAGAGGGGAATCAGAAGAAGAACTGCGAGCCGAAATGGAATATTCATTCTAACCTCTTGTTATGAAAGAATTTTAGCGGCATTCACCACACCTAATCAAACGAATTTTTTTGACTCTCTCAGAGGGTAAAGTTAGGCCTAAGGAACGTCTCATTTTCTCATCTGAAAGGTGTCCAACCCATGTCGACCACTGAAAAGGCTCCTGCGACGTTTCGCAAGTTAAATGATCTGGCGACTTTGGTTTCCTTGAGCAAGCGTCGAGGATTTGTATTCCAGAGTTCAGAAATTTACGGTGGCCTTGGCAGCTGTTGGGATTATGGTCCCTTGGGGTCTTTGATGAAGTTGAATGTGAAGCGCGCTTGGTGGAATGCGATGACTCGCAGACCAGATATGTGCGGTTTGGATGCAGCGATTTTGATGCATCCAATGGTTTGGAAAGCTTCGGGTCATATTGATGGTTTTTCTGATCCTTTGGTCGACTGCCGAGCTTGTAAAACTCGTTTTCGCGCCGACAACAGCGAATCTTACATCAATGAAAAAAAATGTCCTAACTGCGGCTCCAAAGATCTCTCCGAGCCACGCAATTTCAATTTAATGTTCAAAACTCACATGGGTCCTTTGGAGGATTCAGGTTCTGAAGTTTATCTGCGGCCCGAGACGGCACAGGGACATTATGTGAATTTCCTCAACTGTCAGGGCTCAACTCGTTACAAAGTTCCCTTCGGAATTGCCGCCATCGGAAAATCCTTTCGTAACGAAATCACTCCGGGAAATTTTATTTTCCGCACGCGTGAGTTTGAACAAATGGAAATGCAGTATTTCGTCAAGCCCGGAACAGACGAGCAGTGGTTTGAAACTTGGAAAGAGATTCGTTGGGGATTTTACAAAAAGTTCGGCTTCAAAATGGACAATCTGCGCTTTCATCCGCATGGCCCAGGCGAGCTTGCTCACTATGCCAAAGCGGCCTTTGACATTCAATATTTATTTCCGATGGGCTGGAGTGAGCTCGAAGGAATTCACAATCGCTCAAATTTCGATCTCACTCAGCACACAAAATTCTCTGGCAAAAGCCTTGAGTATTTTGACGATGCCAACAAAGAAAAGTTTTTACCATTCGTAATTGAAACGGCAGTCGGCTGTGACCGCATGTTCCTAGCTTTTCTCTGCGATGCTTATCGGGAAGAAGTCACTAAAGATGAAACGGGAGCTGAAGACATGAGAGTTGTGCTCGGGCTTCATCCCGAAATTGCGCCAATCAAAGCGGCGATCTTGCCTCTATCCAAAAAGCCTGAACTGCAATCCTTGGGTGAAAAAATTCGCGAGCAGTTGGCCGAAGACTATGATGTTCTTTACGACGAGTCAGCTTCGATTGGAAAGCGCTACCGAAGGCAGGATGAAATCGGAACTCCGTTTTGCATCACTGTCGATTTTGAAACTTTGAATGACAGGGCAGTCACCGTCCGTCACCGAGACACAATGAAGCAAGAGCGAGTCCC
The DNA here is from genome assembly GCA_043740515.1 of Bdellovibrio sp. Taxonomy (GTDB): domain Bacteria; phylum Bdellovibrionota; class Bdellovibrionia; order Bdellovibrionales; family Bdellovibrionaceae; genus 21-14-0-10-47-8. The sequence continues at coordinate 3,739 of JAYUCD010000106.1, forward strand.
GATGACTGAGCTCACAGCCTTTATTGCTGCTGGCATCAAAAAGTTTTAATTTTTGAATTAATTTTTGAAAGAATTTTTTCACAGGAGAGATTGAAATGCAGACATCAGCCCAAATGAATTCAGGAACGAAAACTCAGATCCCTGAAAAATTTGTTTATTTCTTCGCTGCCGGAGAGGCCGAAGGAAATGCTGGAATGAAGTCAACTCTCGGTGGCAAGGGCGCCAATTTGGCCGAGATGACTGCATTGGGTTTGCCGGTTCCTCCTGGATTCACAATTTCCACCGAAGTCTGCACACACTACTATGAAAACGGCGGAAGTTTGCCCACATGGGTTCGTCCTTCAATTGAAACCGCTATGAAGCGAGTCGAAGGCAAAATTGGAAAAAAATTCGGTGATGTCGCTAATCCCTTGCTCTTTTCGGTCCGCTCGGGAGCTCGCGCTTCCATGCCCGGAATGATGGACACGATTTTGAATCTTGGACTGAATGACCAGACCGTTGAAGGCCTGGCAAAATCTTCGAACAATCCACGCTTTGCCTGGGACTCTTATCGACGCTTTATTCAGATGTATTCAGACGTGGTGATGGGAATGAATTCATCCATGCTCGAAGTGACATTGGAAGATCTCAAAGAAGAAAAAAAATATCACCTTGATACGGATATGACAGTTGATGATCTTAAACTGCTCGTTAAAAAATTCAAAGATTTGGTTCGCCAGAGCACCGGGCAAGTTTTTCCTGCCGATCCATGGGAGCAATTGTGGGGAGCGATCTCAGCTGTTTTTAAATCTTGGAACACAGGACGTGCGATCACCTACCGTGAGCTTCACGAAATTCCAGGTTGGTGGGGAACTGCGGTCAATGTGCAGTCCATGGTGTTTGGAAACATGGGAGATGACTCGGCGACCGGAGTGGCCTTCACAAGAGATCCTTCAACTGGAGAGAAGAAATTTTACGGTGAGTTCTTGATCAATGCCCAAGGTGAAGACGTGGTCGCAGGAATTCGAACTCCGCAGCCCATCACCAAAATCGATGCAGCTCAGACCAAAGTGAAATCTCTCGAAGAGCTGATGCCTCAATCCTATGCGGAGCTGGTTCAGATTTATCAAAAACTGGAAAAACATTACCGAGATATGCAGGACATTGAATTCACCATTGAAAAAAATAAATTATGGATGCTGCAGACTCGAAATGGAAAACGCACAGCCAAGGCTGCGCTCGCCATTGCTGCTGATATGATCGATGAGAAATTGATTTCTGAAGAAGAAGCGCTGATGCGAATTGAGCCAGCGAGCTTGGATCAACTTCTGCATCCGACTTTGGATCCAAAAGCTGAGAAGACTCAGTTGGCGAAAGGACTTCCAGCGAGCCCGGGCGGCGTGCACGGCCAGATTGTTTTCTCCAGCGAAGAAGCGGTCGAGTGGCGTGAGCAAGGGAAAAAAGTGATCTTGGTGCGAATTGAAACGTCGCCTGAAGACATTTCGGGCATGGTGGCGGCTCAAGGCATTCTGACAACTCGAGGTGGAATGACTTCGCATGCGGCGGTTGTGGCGCGGGGAATGGGCAAGTGCTGTGTCGCTGGTTGTGGGGAAATCGAAGTGGATTACCGCTCAGAAACAATGAAAGTTCGCGGTTACGTCCTCAAAAAAGGCGACATCATCACTTTGGATGGCAGCACAGGTGAAGTGTTCTTAGGTGAAGTCAAAGCGGTTGAGCCGAAACTTGATGCAACCTTCGATCGCATCATGAAAATTGCGGATGGCATTCGAAAATTGAAAATTCGCACCAATGCGGACACTCCCAAAGATGCCGAAGCGGCAAAAAATTTCGGAGCTGAAGGAATTGGCCTTTGTCGAACCGAGCATATGTTTTTTGGTGCCGATCGAATCGATTCGGTTCGAGAGATGATTTTGGCCGAAGGGAAAGAAGAGCGTGAGAGAGCTCTGAGCAAACTTCTGCCGATGCAGCGTGGAGATTTTAAAGCCCTGTTCAAAATCATGAAGGGTTATCCAGTGACCATTCGACTTTTGGATCCGCCTCTGCATGAGTTCTTGCCGCACAGTGAATCTGAAATGCTCGAGCTCTCAAAACGAATCAATCATGATCCCGATCGCTTGCGCAGCAAAGTGAATGCTTTGCATGAATTCAATCCGATGCTTGGCCATCGCGGTTGTCGCCTGGCGATCACCTTCCCTGAAATTTATGAAATGCAAGTGCGAGCGATTTCCGAAGCAGCTTGTGAAATCATTAAGAGCGGCGAGACTTTAATTCCTGAAATTATGATTCCGCTGGTGGGCATGGACAAAGAGTTGCAAGTTTTGCGAGCACTCACCATCCACACGGTTGAAAAGGTTCAGCGCGAAAAAAATCTTAAATTTGATTATCTTGTAGGCACAATGATCGAACTTCCTCGCGCTGCAGTCACCGCTGATGCGATTGCTGAACATGCGGATTTTTTCAGCTTTGGCACCAATGATTTGACTCAAACCACGCTCGGATTGTCTCGAGATGATTCCAGCCGCTTTTTGGGAAGCTATGTTTCTCAAGGGATTTTACCAAAAGATCCTTTTGTCAGCATTGACCAAGCGGGAGTCGGAGTCTTTGTTAAAATGGGAACGGATTTAGGTCGACAGACAAAACCCAATTTGAAAGTTGGAGTGTGCGGGGAGCATGGCGGCGATCCGGATTCGATCGAGTTTTTCCACAATATCGGCTTGGATTATGTCAGTTGCTCTCCTTACCGAGTGCCGATTGCCAGATTGGCTGCTGCTCGTGCGGCGATTCAGACAAGAAAAACTCAGCATTAAATTTAGTCATTTGACGCGAGGTCGCTCTCTCTGGCTTTTTCACGGCCTCGGTCTTCATTCCAGAGTTGACTTGAACTGCGACGCCAAGCCACATTTAAGCCGAGGGCCCAGTCTTAAAAGATTTAGGACGGTGGGATGGGGATATCTAGCTCAAGGATCGAGCGATCAAATGTTCATGTAACTCAAATTTGAAACAGCAGAAATCTCTGTGAGCTGACAGGGATCTGCTGCGATTGAATTTTTGGAGAGCATACCTTGAGAATTAAAAAGATCGAACTCATTGGCTTTAAGTCGTTCAAAGATCGAACAGTCATTCAATTTGATGCCGGCATCACCGGTATCGTCGGACCCAACGGCTGCGGTAAATCAAATATTGTCGATGCGCTTGTGTGGGTGATGGGAGACATGTCTCCGAAAGATCTTCGCGCCAGCACCATGACAGACGTAATTTTCGCTGGTGCCGATGGTTATGCGGCTATGGGAATGGCCGAAGTTTCCCTGACTCTTGAAAACGATGGCGGTCCTTTTCCTGCCAAGTACATGAAATTTTCCGAAGTCATGGTAACTAGACGACTTCATCGCAGTGGCGAGTCCGAATACTTTATCAATAAAGAATCAGCCCGCCTTAGAGATATTCAAGAGATCTTCATGGATACAGGGGCCGGAGCCAAAGGCTTCTCGATCATTCAGCAAGGAATGATCGGAAAGATTATTACTTCCAAACCCGAAGATCGAAAAAATCTGATCGAAGAAGCAGCCGGAATTACCAAATTCAAGGCGCGAAAAAAAGAGTCGCAGCGAAAGCTCCAAGCCACTGAACAGAATCTCGTGCGACTGCAGGACATCGTCGGAGAGCTGAAACGACAGATCGATTCTTTGCAGCGACAAGCGCAGCGAGCCGAGCGCTACCGCAATTTGAAAAATCAAATCGAAGAGCTTGATCTGTGGATCACGTCACTTCAGTTCAAAGATCTCAAAGAAGCTGCCGACCAAGCGCAAAGAATCTTTCAGGAAGCGCAGGGAATGGAAGTTGAGGGCGAATCAACTTTGACTCAGCTGCATGCCGAACTTGAGTCCTTGAAGCTTTCAATCTTAGAGCAAGAAAAGAAAGTTGAAGACTTGCAAAGTTCGCATTTTGAAAAACAAGCGAGCGTTCAGCGTAAAGAAATGGAAAATCAAGAGCTCAAATTTGAAATTGAGCAGGCAAGAAGAAACGAAGTCATGACCGGAACTTTGCTGCAAGAGCAAGAGGCCCGGCGTGAACTGTTATTGCGGGACCTCTCAGAGCTCGAAGCTCAAAAAGAAAATTTCCAATCCGAGTCGGAAGCTTTGACTGCAAGTTTCGCTGAGAAAAACGCTATCTTTCAAGAAGCCCAATCTCGAATCAGTGTGGTTGATGAAGAGCTGACGGACAAGCGCCGAGAGCTCTTTGCTTTGGGCCAGACCGAGTCGGCTGTCGATGCCAAAGTTCAATCCTTGGACTCGCAAATTGAAGATGTGCGAGCTCGTGAAGAAAATGAACGATTGGTTTTGCACGAACTCAAAGAAAAGCAAATTCAGTTTGCCGATCGACGCCGCAAAGTTGGAACCGATTTAGACCGTGAGAGACAATTGCATTTTGACCTCTCGAGCGATGTCGAATCTTTCGAGGCCAACAAAAAAATCTTGCAAGAAAACATCTCGGTCAAACGCAGCGAAGTTGAACAATTTAAAGACAGCCTCAACGAAGTCACCTCCTTGCTTTACGGCCTTGAAAATCTACAAAGCAATTTCGAGGGCTTTGAAGAGGGCGTAAAAAACGTCATGCTTTGGCAAAAAGCCAAGCAGACTGAAATTCATGCGGATGGATCAGTTAGCTTTCAGCCAGTTTCAGAAGTCGTCGAAGTTCCGTCTGAATATGAAGTCGCCATGGAAGCGGCTTTGGGTTCTAGATTGCAAATGCTTTTGACCCAAGATTCAGAAGGAGCCTTGCAAGCTGTTGATTATCTCAAAGAACAAAAATCGGGACGATCTAGTTTCTACTCAGGTGCGCAAGCTTCTGAGGCGACAACTTTCTCTCGAGCCGCAGCTCCCTCAGGGCCTGGCGTCCAGGCTTTGTTGAAAGATGTGGTTCAAGCCTCTGAGAAATATCAAAATTCGGTGAATTATCTTTTGGACGGCGTTGCGGTGGTTGACTCGATACGCACGGCACTCAGTTTGCGAGCTGAGCACCAGGGTTGGACTTTTGTAACTCAAGATGGTGACACACTGACCGCTGATGGAGTTCTCACCGGCGGGGCCAGTGATAGCGCCGACAGCGGAGTCCTCAAGCGTCGTCGCGAAATCAAAGAACTTTCTGATAAAAAAAGTGAGTGGGCCGGAAAACATGCGCTGGCTCAAGCTTCACTTAGGAAATTAGAAGAGCAGCTTGCTAATGTGCTTGGTGATTTCGAGGGTGCACAGAAGCGAAAAATTGAGCAAGAAATCAAAGTCACCGAATTGAAAAAAGATCTCGAGCGTTCTGAAGCTGAAATGCAAAATGCTCGATATGCTTTTGAGCGCCAAGAAAAAGAATTGGCTCGCATCTCTGAGCAGCTTCGAGGTCTTGAGCAAAAGATGCAAGCGCTCTCCCAATCTTTGATTGAAACTCGCGAGAAGAAAGCGGCTGTGGAAGCCTCGGTTGCAGAACTGCAATCGGAATGGACCAACACTCGCATGGGCTTTGATGGAATGCAGTCCGAAGTCACAGACCTCCAAGTCCGATCTGCAGCTAAAACCCAAGAATTTCAAGGTGTGCTCAAGCAATTGGAAATGGTTCAGCGCTCAGTTGGTGATTTGAATTTGCAACTGTCTCGCATGAGTGAGGAATCAGAAAAAAATTCCAGTGTAATGACCGAGTCGCAGATCAAATTAGAAGAACGAAAGATTGAATTTGAACGCCTCATCCATGAGGTTGAAGAACTGAAAGCATTGCTTTCGCATAGCAAAGATCAGTTCGAGCAAACTTCAGCTGAGGCTCGTGAGCTTGAAGTTCAAGCTCAAACGGCGCAGAAAGCGGCCAACGAGCGCCAGCACCGAATGAATGAATCTCAATTGAAATTTGAACAAGCGAAAATGAAAGAGCAGTACCTGATCGACTCGATCCGTGAGCGTTACATGCTTAGCCTGCCTGAAGTCTTTGAGCAGCATGTTCTGAAAGAGGGAGATGCGGCGACGGCTGAAGTTGAGCTAAAAGAATTGCGCGATAAAATTGCCAAGATTGGCGAGGTCAATCTCTCGGCAATTGAAGAATACGACGAAACGGCAAAGCGCTATGAATTTTTGACTCAGCAACAAACGGATTTGAACGAGGCAAAAGAGCAGTTGAAGCGAGTCATCGACCGAATCAATCGCATTTGCTCACGAAGATTCAAAGAGACCTTTGATTTGGTCAATGACCGATTCACTCGTGTCTTTCCAGTTTTGTTTGGTGGCGGCGAAGCCCGTTTGGAATTGATCGAAGATACTGAGCGCCAAGAGATGGGAATCGACATCATCGCCAAACCTCCAGGCAAAAAAATGCAAAATATTTCTTTGCTCTCCGGCGGAGAAAAAGCTTTGACCGCAGTTTCTTTGGTTTTCTCGATCTTCTTGGTGAAGCCTTCGCCTTATTGTTTACTCGACGAGGTCGATGCTCCGCTGGATGATGCCAACGTCTCTCGCTTCAATGACTTGGTTAAAGAAATGGCCAAGCGAAGTCAGATCATTGTGGTCACTCACAATAAGCATACCATGGAAGTGGCGAAAAAACTTTATGGAGTCACCATGCAAGAGCGCGGTGTTTCCACTTTGGTGAGCGTGAATCTGCAGGATCTCTAATTAACAAAAAAAGGCCAGTGAATGAAGTTCAATAGAGAAGCTTTTCAAATCTTGAAAACGCTTCTCAAGCCGAGCCTCTGGATTTTACTTTGGATGAGTCTTCTCAGACTTCTTTTGTTTGCGGCTCTCTTGCATGGCCGAGTTGGTTTTCATGCGGATCTGCCAATGGCATTTTTTGCTGGCGCTAGATTTGATTTGCTGATCTTAGGATTTTTTTGGATTCCAGTGGTGCTAATCACTTGGCTCTACGCCTTTGTGGGCGATCCTTGCAAACTTCTGAAATTCTATAAACTTTACTTTTGCTGCTTGATCCTTTTGCAATTTGATTTTGCTTGGTGGGATTTGTTTTGGGTGGCGGTTCATCAGGTCAGAATAAACAGTCAGTTTTTCAGTACCGATTTTCGCAGTCTGATTTCCGAGGGAGTTAAAGTTTTCGGTCCGGTCCGCGCCTTTGTTTTCCCTGCCTCCATGGGACTTTCGGCTTTTGGTTTGATTTTGAATGTCTGGTGGCTCAAAGTCGCAAGATCAGCAGATATGAAATCTAGTCAGCCTGTTTCAGTTCTCAAGCTCAGCTTGCAAGTCACCTTGTCGGTTTTTCTGGTCGCACTGGCGGCGCGCGGAACTTGGACTCCTCATCATCTGAATGCGGAACATGCACAGATTTCAGACAATTCTTGGATCAATCAGTTAGCACTGAATCCGATTTGGAACGCCGACAAATAAACCAATCAGGCCTGACTCGGTGGTTACTGCCACAGGAGGCTGAAATTAGTTTGCCTTTCGCTGAAAGCTTTGGTCTCAAGAGAGTCAGACCAAGGAGATCACAATGACAAAAATCCAATTCGCTCTTTCTCTTCTCTGCCTCAGTGTTTTTTTAAATTTTGCCCAAGCAGAAACGGCACCAACAAAAATCAATCCAGTGCCTTCTCACGATATGATCAAAAAAGTGGATAACACTGGTGACATTGATATGAACCAATTTAAAAAAATCCCCAAAAATGGCCGAGCTAAAATGCGAGTCAAATACTCTTGCCATGACCTCAGTGGAAAAACCTACAAGCGAAATGATCCTGGGTTTGACAAGTGTTTAGAAGACTCTCAATCGGCGATGATGAATAAAAATCAACCGGTGGAGGCCCCACGTGGAGAACACACAAACTGAGTTGATGTGGGGGCTGATCCTTTTCATCGCCCTTCTGTTCAGTGTGATTGTCGGAGTTGTCGTTGCAAGTCTTCGCAAGCGACAAAAGCCAGAAATTTCTGCGCTGCCGACCGAAGCAGAAGCAGCTCCAAGTCCGAAGCTCGCTGAGGTCATAGCTCCTGAAGCAGAGCTTTTGCAGTCACCAAAAACTTTGCGACAGGCGCTTTCCAATACAGAAGAAAATTTGTGGGGACGCCTGCGAGGAATTCTTTCTTCGGAGACAGAGAAGAAAAATTTCGATGAGATTGAAGAGGTTCTTTACACCAGCGATTTGGGTCCCCAGACGGTGACTCGATTGATGGAAGCTGTGAAATCTGAAATGGGTCGCAGTGATCGCAACAAAATCGATAGCATCAAGTCAGCACTTCGAGATCAGTTCCAAGAAATTTTCGCCAAGGCTCAGATGCCTGAACCCAATTTGCAAAACCCGCTTCATTTTTTGCAGCTCCAAGAGAAGCCCACAGTGTGGATGATTGTCGGAGTCAACGGCGCCGGCAAAACCACTTCCATCGGAAAAATGGCTGCCATGTTAGCTCACAGTGGAAAAAAAGTTTTGGTAGCTGCAGGTGATACTTTTCGAGCGGCGGCGGGCAATCAACTCAAAGCTTGGACTGAGCGAGCTCAAGTCGAAATTTTTTCTCCGCCTGGGGTTAGCGATCCTTCAGCCGTGGCATTTGATGCGATTTCCAAGGCCAAAGCTCAGGGCTATGACGTGCTGATCGTCGACACCGCAGGGCGGCTTCACACTCAGGCTAATTTGATGGAAGAACTCAAGAAAATGAAACGAGTCATGAGCAAAGTGATCCCGAATGCACCGCAGGAAACGCTGATCGTGCTCGATGCGAACTCAGGCCAAAACGCTTTGCTCCAGGCCAAGCAATTTCACGACGCTATCGGATTGACCGGAGTTGTTCTGACCAAAATGGACGGGACGGCCAAGGGTGGAGTCGCTGTCGGCCTAGCCAACGAATTGATGATTCCGATCCGACTGATCGGTGTTGGAGAAAAAATTGGTGACCTCAGGCCCTTTTCTGCGAAAGAATTTGTCGACTCTATTTTGTAAGTAAATTTTTAGGTAAGGACACACAGATGAAAAATGAAATCAGGACTTCGATGAAGGCATTGGTTATGATTGCGGCTTTGGGACTTTCGATCTCAGCTCAAGCTCAGTCAGCTTCGATCAAAGACATTCCAGCCGAGGGTGACACGACCATCACAGTGTCTAAAGGCAAAAACTCGACACAAAATGAGTTCCAGATCACTGAAGGCACCGGAGAGATTCAAGGCGAGCCTGAAGTCCTGACCAAGGAAGCGCGTGCCTCTTGGAAAAAAGCCTGTGCCGACTGGAAGCAAGAAACCAAAGAGCTCAACAAAGAAAACCATGTGATGGCTTTCAGCTGCGGTACTCCTAAATGTGCGAAGAACGCGAGCTTGGAATATCTCTGTGAATCGACTGGAACTTACAAAATAAAGACGCGAATAGCACATTAAGTCATGAATCTGCCTTGATTCGAAGCTCAGGGCCGCTATACTGAAGAAAGTTGATTGGAATGATTAGTATTTGCTAACAGTTTCAAAGAGTTATTCAGCAGATTGAATGTGAGAGCAGCCATCATGAAAGATAAAAAAA
>JAYUCD010000107.1:0-2332 GCA_043740515.1 Bdellovibrio sp.
ACTAATTTTTGCAAGGGCTCCAGGAGCTGTTTTTCAATCACTAACGACCAAGATTCCAAAAACCACTTGCGCGAATTTTTTCCTTTCAGTTTCATTTCCTCAAAAGCTTTGTAAATAATTGAAGTGGATGAAATCGAAAGCATGGCACCGAGAAATAAACTCTCCAGGTGATGCCAACCCAGCATTTTGCCGATCATAAAGCCCGGCAAACATATAGCCTAAAATCACGGGCTGTTTAAGTTTTCGGGAAACCAGGCTGCTGACGGCGGCGGTGATCAAAATGATCGATAGATCCTGGATCAAAGGAGCAATTTGGGTCATGGGATCTATTGAAAGCTGAATGTGCGCGTCTCGCAAGCGCCGCTCGGTTTAGAAATTGATAACTCTTTGCATCAGAGGGGCTTCGTTTTTCTGATTCTACCGGCGGTTTTGATTGACCCATTTTCGGTGCTGCCATTAGGTAAAGTCATGACTCCATTGATGCGACAGTATTGGGATATCAAGTCCGCCCACGAGGATAAAATTCTGTTTTTTCGCATGGGCGATTTCTTTGAAATGTTTTTCCAAGATGCGACGACTGCAGCGCCCATTCTCGGGATTGCCCTGACTTCTAGAAACAAAAAATCAGCCGATGAAACTCCAATGTGTGGAATGCCTCATCATTCGGTGGCTGGGCCCATCAATAAATTACTGAAGGCCGGCCTCAAAGTCGCGATTTGCGAGCAGATCGAAGATCCAAAATTTGCCAAGGGCATCGTTAAGCGTGCGGTGACCCGAGTGCTGACTCCGGGAATGGTTTACGATGCTGAGACCTTGGATCAAAGCCTCAGTCATTATGTGGCCTGTTGGGAAGAGGGTAGTCTTGCCTGTGTTGATACGACCACCGGTGAATGTTTTTATTTCACCGGGCTGCCGTTATCGGAGCGCAATCGCTTGCTCCAGGTTTTGCCCATCGCTGAGTTGCTGCTACAAAATTCCGAGCCACCAATCGCACCGAATATTTATTCGGCTTTGATCAGTCAGCACGCAGAAATTAACAGTGATGTAAAAACTGAAAGACAAAAAACTCAGCCGGATCTTCCACTTGCTGCGCTGAGATTGCTGTCCTACATTTTCTCGCTTGGCGGGCCTGAATCTTTAAAAACTCTCAAGCCATTTCAAGTTCGCAGTTTGCAGCAGCGTTTGGATCTCTCGCTGACGGTGATGCGCCACCTGGAGCTATTTGCCACTTACCGTGGAGAAGGTTCAGGCAGTTTGTTTCATGCGATGAACCGAACCCAGACTTCGGCAGGAACGAGGCTCCTGCGAAATTGGATTTCTTTTCCTTTGACTGAAATTGCGACTATCGAGCAACGACACAATCAAGTGGCCAGTTGGATTCAAGATCCCGCAAGGTTGAAGGCCGTTCGCGATTCGCTCTCGCAAATGGGAGATATTGAAAGACGGCTTGGGAAAATTTCTCAAAGCACTTGCCATGGTCGGGACCTCTTGGCACTCAGTCATTCAATCGAAGCGGGAGTTAAATCTTTACAGATTTTAAACAGTCGTCCAAAGTCCATTTCTAAAAATATTTCAGATTTGGAAAAGCTTGAGTCTCTCAGACTGCAGATTCAAAGCACTTTGGTCGAAGAGCCGCCCTTGCAAACCAAACTAGGACACCTCATTCGCAAAGGATTCTCCTCTGAGCTGGATGACTTGATGGAGCTTTCAACCAACGCCCATTCTTTGCTTGCGCAAATGGAAGCCGAAGAGAAAGCGAAGACGGGGATTCAAAGTCTTAAAATTCGTTACAACAGTGTTTTTGGTTACTACATCGAGATCACTCATACGCACAAAGACAAAGTCCCAGCTCGCTATTCAAGAAAGCAAACTTTGGCCAATGCGGAGAGATACTTCACTCAGGAATTGGAAGAGCTTGAGAAAAAAGTTCTCTCGGCACAAAGCAAGCGAGCGGAGCTTGAATTTCAAATTTATGAAGACTTACGGCAAACCTGTTTGGCCGAAGCTTCCTGTTTGTTGATTTTGGCTAGCGAAACCAGTGAGCTCGATGTTTTAAGTTCTTTGGCGTGGCTGGCGATTGAGCGCAAGTACTCAAGGCCTCAATTCACCTCGGCCCCGAGAAGTTTGAAATTGAAAGCCAGCCGACATCCCGTGGTTGAACAAACTGTTAAACAAAATTTTGTTGCCAATGATTTGCAGCTCACTTCGGGTGGCTGCTTGCTCCTCACGGGTCCAAACATGGCTGGTAAATCGACCTTGATGAGACAGGTTGCTTTGACTGTGATCATGGCGCAGGCGGGTTCTTACGTACCGGCAGATCAGGCTGAACTTC
>JAYUCD010000108.1:0-3265 GCA_043740515.1 Bdellovibrio sp.
AAATCACTTCTTTTCCGACCAAAGATTTGTCGACGTGTCCACAGTAGTGCGTGCGATTGAATTTCATTTTTGCTTCCTTAGAAAAGACTTCATTCTGACATACTGGACCTAGAGGGGTCAAAAAACTTCTGGCAAAGTTCTTTTGATGGACATCATGAGAGGCGAGATTTAACTTGGAATTCTTGGAGGTTTCATGCCGAAGGTTACAATTGATCACAAAACAGACCTCAACGCTTCCGATGCCTTTACCAAGATCAAAAAGTTTTTTGAAACCGACATGGACATTCGACGCTTTGATCCAAGCGTGCAATGTCAGTTTGTCGATTCAAAAATGACAGGCACCGCCAATGGCAGTCAATTCAAAGCACAGATCGCCGTCAGTTCGGCAGGGACTGGTAGCAATATCAGTGTCGTGGTGGACTTGCCCTTGCTCTTGACCCCCTTTAAGAACAAGGTCCAGGAAATGATTCAAAGCAAGCTAGGGAAATACCTCGCTTAGGTAAGCTGCATTTATGGCAAAAATAAAAAAGTCTGCACCTCTGAAAAAAAAATCACCGGCAAAAAAGAAAAGTACACCCTCAATGGCAGCGACTGAAAAGTCTAAAGTTCGTCGAGTTGTGGCCGAAGTGGTTTCCCAAGATTCCAAACGAGAGATGGATAGAAAGGATCTTGACAGTGATCTGAACCTTCCTCAACTTGCGCCGACTGCAGGAAAATCTCTCACCACCAGTGATCCAGTTTCGCTTTACCTTTCTGAAATTCGAAAATACCCGCTTCTCACCCGCGAACAAGAATCGGAACTGGCAAAAAAGTTCTATGAAAGTAAGGACCCACAGGCGGCCCAAGCTTTGGTAACAGCGAATTTACGTTTTGTTGTCAAGGTGGCGGCTGAATACTCACGTTTTGGGGCTCGAATGATCGACCTGATTCAAGAGGGCAACATGGGCCTTATGCATGCCGTGCGAGAATTCAATCCCTACAAGGGAGTGCGCTTGATCACCTATGCGGTCTGGTGGATTCGTGGCTATATTCAAGAGCATTTGATGAAGCAATACTCGCTCGTCAAAATTGGCACGACTCAAAATCAAAAAAAATTGTTTTATCAGCTGCAAAAAAATCGCGACGAGCTCGACAGTATGGGGAAATTCAACGACATCAAATTGCTCAGTGAACGATTGGGAATTCCTGAGGACGAAGTTCGAATGATGGCGCAGCGAATGTCAGGCCGCGATGTCAGCTTGGATCGCCCTTTGGATGACGAATCAGGCGCCAGCATGATGGATTTTCAGAGAGGCGACAGTCAGTCTCCAGATGTGGAAATATCAAAGCGTGAGGAAATCTCACTTCTCACCGACACTATCGAGCACCTTCGCCCTCAGCTTTCCGATCGAGAAAAAATAATTCTTGAAGAACGGATTCTCGCAGATGAGCCTCTGACCCTACAGGAAATTGGTGAAAAATACGGGATCACTCGCGAGGCAGTTCGTCAGATGGAAGCTCGCCTTATGAAAAAAATTAAGGATCAGTATCAAAAAGAAGAAGAGTAGGCCAGCGGATTTAGCCAGTCCTTGTTTCAGGGCGTGGCTGTGGTTTTGGAAGTCTCAGGACGAATTGAGTGTTTGGCGATTCTGGGTTGATCTCTAGAGATCCCCCATGAGAGGCAATGATTCCTCTCGAGACACTCAAGCCCAAACCTGTTCCTTTACCAATTGGCTTGGTTGTGAAAAAAGGCTGCATAATTTTTTCTTGAAGTTCAGCTGGAATTCCTTTGCCACTGTCGGTAACCAAAATCTTTAATTCATTTTTATCATCAAAAACTTCAAGGCTGACCCATTTCTCAGGATTGTTTTGAACTGCATCAAAAGCATTGTTCAAAAGATTCAAAATGACCTGAGAGATTTGTGGTCCTCGACAAAATACAGGCAAGTGTTTTGGAATCGGCTGGATTCTCAATTCGGTTTTACTTTCTACAAATCGTTGCCGACAAAGCTCTATTGTTTCCTCAAACAGACGAGTGGCCTCGACAGGAACCATTTCATCTTGAGCACCATCCCGAGAGAAAAATCGCAAGGCTTGAATGATTTTAGCAATTCGCATAACCGTTTTTTCAATCATGTCAGCTGCTTCCTCGAAATCCGAGTTTTTTACGGCTCCAGCTTTGCTCAACTTCTTCATAAGGAAAGTTCGCCCAGCAATGACCGCCAACGGATTGTTGATCTCATGTGCGATTCCGGCAGCCATCTCGCCGAGGGATGCCATTTTATCGGCATATTGGTTTCGCGCTCTCTGGGTTTCCAGTTCCTGATTCAAGTGAATCAAATCTTTGGTTCTCATTTCAACTCGATTTTCCAAATCCAGTGTCTGACGATTCAGCCTTCTCTTCATTCGCTGAAAGGAAATTGAGAGCATGGTTAATTCATAATATCGAAAAGCGATACTCCCAGGCGTCTGCTTTTTTTCACCTGAAGACCCCGAACCCAAGTCTCGAACTTGCTTTGAAAGCTCGAAAACCGGCGCAGCCAGGCGAGCCGCCACCAGATAGGAAATGATCATGGAAATAATCATTGCAAAGAAAATAAATACTCCAACTTCGAATAACACATTGATAGCACTGGCCATGATAGCACTGTAGGGCCTACTAAAAACCACATAAAGAAACCGGTCACCCTGTGGAACACGCACAAGAGCTCCGTAATATTTCTGACCTGATTCGTCTTTTTCGTCCAACACAACCGATCCGGAATCGCCCAAAGATTTCTCGATGGCGGGAGTACCCCAAACCGATAGTTTTTCCAGCGTTGCTCCACCTGCCTGAGTAATCAGTCGACGATTTTCATCCAGTACCAACATGCGAGCTCCTGGATCATCTTTGATCGACTCACCAGCGATAGACTCTATCTCGGAGAAATCGATTCCACCACTGACCGACGCGATCATTTTTCCTTTAGAATCTTTAATAGGAACAACGATCTGCAAAGTCACTCGTCCTAAGAGACGACTGATGATCGCCTCGGAAATCACTGTCTTTTCGGTTCTCCGAACTTCCTGAAAATAATTTCTATCGCTATAGTCTCTGCCGACCGCAATGGAGCCGTCAGTCCTGTGGGCCGGATCTGACAAAATAGAAACGCCTTGGGGACCGAGAACCAGCAGGGTCATAAAATAAAAACCAGCATATGCACTTGACTACCCCTTGCCTCAGAAGCTAGCATATGAGACGTGGAATACCCAAAAAATCTCCGAGAATTTGACCGAGTCTTTTCTG
>JAYUCD010000109.1:0-2448 GCA_043740515.1 Bdellovibrio sp.
GCATCGACAATCCACCAGTTGCGGTCAGCTTCTTCAGCTTTTGCCATATAACTGTTTGAGGTATTCATCTTTTTCTTTCTCCGTTGCGCACCTTGATTCAAAAGATAACGGGTTTCCTGAATCAAAGAGCGAATCATTTTAGTTATCACTTGGCATCACTGATCTCGAAAAACATGAGCAAATGTCTTTCAATCAGCCGGGATAAGGGTCCGTTCAGATCCGCGAAATGAACGAACTTTTTAAATTTGGCGGCACCTATTGTCAAGATCTGAAGGATAATAAACTCGAGTTAAAAAGAGGCCCTGAGCCGGAGCTGTGGTCAAAGCTTTGCGGCGATCCTTGGCTTGGATGATTTCCTCCATTGTTTCAATGGCTTGGCCCTTCAGGTACAGATCCAACTGAGTTCCCACAATATTCCTCACCATCTGCTTCAAAAAGCCACTGCCGGTGATTTCAAACTCGACCAGGTTGGCTTTTCGCTGCTTCCACCGAGCACTGTAAATTTCACGCACTGTGTGCGCAACTTCAGTTCCGACCGATTGGAAGCTTTTGAAATCCTGTTTTTTCACCAGATATCGCGTCTGCTCATTCAGATATTCAAGATCGAGAGGATTGCGGATCCAATGACTGAAGCGAGCCAGTAAGGCCGTCGGTCGTTGAGAATTCCAAATCCAGTAGCGATAAGTCTTTCGAGTTGCTGACAGGGTTGAATGAAAGTCTGAAGGCGCTTCCCATGCTGCTTTCACAACAATCGATGCTGGCAAAAAGGAACGAGTGGCCCAGCACAGATCCGTCGGAATTTTTCGTGTGGTTTCAAAATGCGCGACTTGAGCAAGAGCATGCACTCCCGCATCGGTTCGCCCCGAAGCCGAGAGAGAAATGCTTTCGTTGAAAATTTTTGAAAGCGCTTTTTCCATTGTCTCTTGGATCGAAGCTTTATCGGGGCCGTGCTTGTGGTCCTTTTGTTTCTGCCAACCACAAAAGTCAGTGCCATCATAAGAAACGAGAAGTTTGATTCTTTTTTTGGAAATACTCATGTTGGATTTATGGATGCTTTCGACTTAAAAATCAACGCTGATACCAGCGCTGATGGTTTGGCTGGTGAAGTCGATGTCCGAAGAAAGACCCTGCATGGCACGAGCTTCGAGGACCAACCACATGTCGGCAATGCCATACTCTCGAGACAAGGTGAAGGCATTGGCCGCATCCATTCGAGAAATAGAAATCAGAATTCCACCGCCACCTCCAGTTGCTGGAGCACCCGCGAAATTAGGTGACCGGCCATCATCTCGAATTTCGGCCAGGCCATAATAAGTAGCCCCACCAGTGATATAGGGAACGATCCACTGACGACGAACATACTCGAAACGATAAGTCAGAAAGGCAGAAGCTGGGATAATAAAAATATTGTAAGACTCTTCAGCTCTTGCCGCGCGACCAGCTATCTTGTTTTTAAAAGTTCCTTTGGCGGTCATCGTGGCAAATCCGCTTCCCACATCTAAGCCCAGAGTTCCAGATTGATGGAAAGGCTGCCACTCGTAATCAAAATTTGTGACCAGCAAGTTTGAGTTTCCATACATCGATTGGAAAGTGATTCCCGAAGAAGTGCTTATCGTGGGCGGAGTCATTGATCCCAAGCGAAACGTCCCTGACTGAGATTTTTCTTTCAGTGGAGTTTTGTACTGATAGCTTCCATCTTTGTTGATTCGAATCAGTCCTTCGGCAGCTCGTGGATGCTCAACTCGTCGAGTTCCACCTTCTTTGGGCCCTTCTGGCTTTTGAAAGACAGGATCACCAACTGGAAAGCGATCTGCTGTCTCGCTGCGATCCACTGTCTGCACATTTTCATTTTTTCGCTGGAGAATCTCTTTTTGTAGCTTGAGCTCCTCATCCACCAAGGAACGTTTTTGAGATCTTGGAAATGCCGTTTCCGTTTCTCTCGAGTCTTCTGCTTTCGCCTGCGAAAAGATAAAAACGGGACTGAAAAGTAAAAGCAGAATGAAACTTCTCAAATCGAACCTCGACGAAGCATGCGCGTAGCTGACAAAATCACAAACCAGGCTATCAACGCCATCAAGAGCGCCGGAATGATTCCAACCTGAATGGCGATTTCAGCAAACCAAATCAAAGGCCATAAAACAAATCGAACTCCTGCTCGCAAAGAGTCACTTTGAGAGATAAATCGAGCGATGGGTGGTGAAAACTGGTTGTAAGCATGGACAAATTTTTGCCCAAAATGATTGCTCAGCAAAAATTGATTGCGAAATTTTCGCAGCAATTCAACTTCCGGAGCCATTTGCGATCCAAAGGCGGCAGTTGCGATAAAGCAATGCTTGTCATCCAGTAGTCCCACCACTTGGCCAGGTGTCGCACTATGAGCGGCCGTTGTATCCGCAGCAACACTGCTTCCAAGTAAAAATCCACTGACGATACTGGCTTCGTCGACCG
>JAYUCD010000110.1:0-4582 GCA_043740515.1 Bdellovibrio sp.
TTTGACCAAACAGATCGCCGATTGCCTTCAGTATGTTCTTGAAACTGAGCATGTGGCTGTTCATCTGAATGCCAAACACTACTGCGTGATTGCTCGAGGAGTTCAAGATGGACACAGCTCGACCGCTACCTCCGATCTCCGAGGTCATTTCAAAACAATGCCTGAGACTAGAGAAGAGTTTCTCAAGCAGTGTCGGATGCGATTTTAATTGATTCTCACCTTTCGGATCGTGTCTCACTCTGAGACAAACTAGACCTTTTAAAGCAGTCTGAAATTCCTGCCGATAAGCTGGATGTGAGCTCATCCAAGGGGGATCCATGAGTCAATACGATCTGATTGGTCTGCATGATTTTATTTTACACACACCAGAGCAAGGACTTCGAAAGATGCTCGTCGATGGTAAGCCGATGACTGATGTTCATCTGAATTTGCTTTTAAAAGTGGTTCGAGGTTGCAAGCCAGGAGATTTTGAATCTCACTGTGACAAAGACGATTTTCCAAAAATGAAGTTCGGCCCAGCTGAGCAGAAAATCAAAGAAAAATTCTGGAAAGATTGCATGCAAACCTTCAGCGTTCGCGGCTTGCTCAATCCCGCAGGACCACAAAAAACCGAAAAAGCTGCTGCTTAAAGTCTCAGACTTTCAGTTACAGCTTAAGCTTTTTCCGCAGTGGCCGCTTGAAGTGCTTTTTGAATGATTTCATGAGTATTTTTAGACAAGCCACTGCGAGAAAGCCTTTCCAGCTCTCGATGCGCCCTCTTCTTTCCGACTTCTGGTAACTTTGTCCAAAATCCAAAACATCCTGACAGTCTCGCTGCCATTTGCGGGTTCAATGCATCCAATTCTAAAATTCGATCCGCCATGAAAGAATAAGTTTCCAAATCGCTGCGATGAAACTGAGAAATATTGTTGCCGAAAGCTCCCAGCAAAGAACGAACTCGATTTGGATTTTTGATATTGAATTCGGGATGGCTGAGCAGAGCTTGCACGGTCTCAAAAGTTTTTGGATTCTCAGTAGAGGCTTGAATGGAAAACCAGCGATTCAAAACCAAGGATTCTGTTTTCCAACGATCAAAATACAATTCAATTGCATCATCTCGCAAATGCGTCTCTAGCCGGACTAGCATTTCGAAAGATGCCTCTTGGTCAGTCATATTTTGAGCGGACTGGAACTGGTTCCAAACTTGTTTGTGATTGGCAGGAATATAGCTGAGATAATCCAAGGAAAGATTTTTCAATCGCCGCCGGCCAAAATCTTTAGGATCAAGGCTCGTCACATTTTTCCCATGAAATTCTTTATAGATTGCTTGCAGCCGGGCTTCCGAGTGATTGGCGAATTGAGATTTCAAAAGATGATGAGCTTTCGAAAAGGCCTCCGAATTGAGAATCGGCTCCATCTGAGCGAGATAATTGTATTCGGGAAGGGACATCAATTTTGCTTTGAGATCGGGATCCAATTTGGAATTTTCAACCACGCTCAGGAAAGATTCGGATATTTTGCTATCAGGATCAGGTGTCGCCCCCGCGCTCAATTCGCCGATCAGTTGATGGTAAACCTGCAAATAGATCTTTTGCGAGGACTCCCATCGGTTGAAAGGATCTGAATCAAATTTCATGAGGAAAAGAAGATCTTCAAAACTGGTTTTCCAATCGAGATGAATGGGAGCTGAGAATTGTCGATTCAAGGACAGAATTGGCTTTGAATTGACGTTTTTAAATTGAAATCTTTCCTGCTGTTTTCGCAGGTGAATCAGGACCTGCCCCTCAGTATTGAGAGAGGTCTGATCACTATTGATGGGCAATTCTTCACCGGTTTGAGAATTCAAAAGCCCAATAATCATCGGAATATGAAAAGCTTTTTTCTCCACCCCTTCTAATTTCTCTTGCGAAGTCAGGGGAGATTCTTGCGTGAGATTCAAGGAATAAGTTTTCTGATCCGCATCGTAAGATTCATCGACCTTCACGCGCGGAGTTCCGGCTTGCGAATACCAAAGTTTGAATTGCTCCCAGTCTTGAGAGTTCGGTTGAGCAATCGCTTGAGCAAAATCTTCAATGATCACAGCTTTGCCATCGAAGCGCTCAAAATAAGTATCCATTCCTTTTCTGAAGCCGGGGCGACCAACCATTGTCTGCATCATACGAATCACTTCAGAACCTTTTTCATAAATGGTCGAAGTAAAAAAATTATCGACAGCAAAGCAAGATGCCGGACGAATCGGATGAGCATTAGGGCCAGAGTCTTCTGCAAACTGTGAATTTCGCAAATCATTGACTGAATCGATTCGTACCGAAGCCTGAGAGGATTGATCCATGGAAAATTCTTGATCACGAAAGACAGTCAAGCCTTCCTTCAAGCTCAAATGAAACCAATCTCGCAAAGTGACTCGATTTCCAGTCCAGTTGTGAAAATATTCGTGAGCAATCACCGACTCGATGGCGAAATAATCTGCATCTGTGGAAGTTTTGCTGTCAGCAAAAACCAATCGCGAATTGAAGATATTCAAACCTTTGTTTTCCATGGCTCCCGCATTGAAATCATCTACAGCCAAAATCATATAGGTCGATAGATCATATTCGCGGCCAAAGCGTTGCTCATCCCATGCCATGGATTTTTTCAGCGCCTGCATGGCAAAGTGGCAGCGCTCCTGCATTCCGTGTGCAGCATAAATTTCCAGCTCAACTTTTTTGCCACTGATGGTTGTGAAGCTGTCTTTAATCACACCCAAATTGCCGGCGACCAAAGCAAATAAATAGCTTGGTTTCTTGAAGGGGTCTTGCCAAATCACTTCATGGCGTCCGTTGCCCAGAGAACGAGAAGAAAGTCGATTGCCGTTCGATAAGAGAACTGGATATTTTTTTTGCTCTGCTTCGATGCGAACTTGGTAAGTGGTCATGACATCGGGTCGGTCTAGAAAATAGGTGATCTTGCGAAATCCCTGAGGCTCGCACTGAGTGCAGAAAACTCCATTGCTCAGGTAAAGGCCTTCGAGCGATGTGTTTTCCTTGGGCTTCGAACGCGTGTGAATTTTCAATTCGAATTGATCAGGTACAGAATAAATCACCAGACCATCGGGTCTGAGCTCATATCGCGGAGTCTTTCCATCCATAGCTATAGAAATCAGCTCAAGTTCTTCTCCATCCAAAATTAAATCTGGGGAAGAGCCCGTTTTTCGAAATCGAGTGCTCGCAATCAGTTCAGTGAAATCTTCGTGAAGCCGAAAATCGAGCTCCACATTATCGATTGAAAAATCAGGAGCGCGATAGTCTTTGAGATAAATTTTCTGTGGTTTCCCGGTGATTTCCATCGGTCGAAATTACAGACTGAGACCTCGGATGGTCAAGCTAATCCGTCGTGCCCCTAGGCTACTCGAAGCGCCGCAGGAGTTTTCTGTGCAGATTCGAAATCTGGATGCTTGTCGTAAAACAGTCTCAAGCTCTTCGAGTCGTAATGCTGAATTCCCCAAGGACGGGCCCCATCATTTTTTTGAATTTCAAATTTCTGAGTGAGAGCAAAAAACCTTTGGTTCACTCGAGCCTGGAAATCTTTGGAGGCAGTCGAATTATTTTGAACCACGACCACTGAATAAGATCCATAAACAATTTTTCCAGACTCAGGATGAATTTCTTCGACGAGCTTTGCGTATTCAGAAATGAAATCGCGAATGTGTTCAACGCCTCTCCATTGCAGTTCCTGATAATAAGCAAAAAGATCATACACCACGATTTTCACGTTTGGATAGGTCACGCTGGGCGGAGATTCAAGCAACTGGAGATATTGATGGAGAAAGCCTTTGGAATAGTGAGAGGCCTTCAAACTGAGGAGCCGATCCATTTTCAAAAGACCTAACAAGATGGTTGTCAGAAGAACGGTTGAAAGACAGCCAATAATAAGTTTAACCGAAACTGGTAAGGCCCCGGCAATCAGCCACCCGGTCGCGCAGGAACAGGCGACGATCACTGCAATCAGTAACCATGTCTCACGAACACTGAGATCCAATCGCAAAAGTTTGTGATGGATATGTTCCCGGTCACCTTGAAATGGACTCAAGCCTGCCTTCAGTCGGCGAGCCACGGCGAGACTGGCATCAATTTCCGCATGAGCAAAGAGAAACAAAGGAACCAGAGCTGTGAAAAAATCTGCATGGATTGGTTTCCAAGTCATAATTTGCGCACCCAAAAAAAGACCAATCAGTTGACTGCCCGAATCTCCCAAATAAATTTTCGCTGGATGAAAATTGAAGGCTAAAAATCCAGTGAATGCGGCGGCAAAAAGAAAAAGAGCTTGATGATCTATAGTCCCCGGTAAAAACGCCATGGCCAAAGAGACGAAGAGGCCGAAGGCAGGAGCCAGTCCATCCAATCCATCAATCATATTTGTCATGTTCATCAAGCCGACAAGATAAAACATCGTAAAGCCGAGAGCGATCCAAGAAGGCGCGCCGGCTTGAACAAAAAGATTATTTTCAACAGGAGTCTGAGCCATCAAAATGCCGACGGCCAAGATTTGCACCGGCAATTTGTATTTGGCACTGAGCTCAATCAAGTCATCTAGCACCCCGAATAAAATCACTGGAGCCAGATAG
>JAYUCD010000111.1:0-11298 GCA_043740515.1 Bdellovibrio sp.
AAAGACGGAGATTTGCTTCCAGGATTCATCACCAGGTTCGATTTTTGCTAGATCAAGAAGCAGGAATTAACAACGAGGTCAGAGCATGCCAATGAATTCCTTTAGTTTTCAGAGAGCGACTTTAGATGAGCAGGACTTCGATCTCGAACTGTCAGGAATTCTGGATTGTCACAATCTCAGCGAATTCCTGGCAAGCAAACAGTCCAAGCACTTTCAGAAATTCGATTTCAAACCGGTGAATTTAGATAATCTCAAAAATCATTGGACGGACTATCGAGGGCGCCGGATTGCTCCTCGCTTTGACCTTGAGCTGACAGCTTTGATTTGTAATCATGCTAAAGCATTTCGTTCACAGACAAAAAATATTTCGCTGTCCGGCCTTTGTCTGTGTGACCTCTTGCCAGAGGATTTTTCTCAGGGGCCCTTTGAAGTGGTATTGATCGAAGAGGACGAGTCGGGTAAAAAGCACTATCTCTTGCTTCGAGCGCGGGCCGTTCAAGGCAAACTCAGATCTGGTCGAATCTATTTTGAATCGATTACTTCCTACACAGAAAAACAATTGTTCAAATTACTGGCAGGTTTAACTGAAAGTTAGTTTTTTTCGGACTGGATTGTGCCGCCACTGGAAATCTCAATCAAAGACAGCTTTTTGAATAAAATCTCGTTTTGATCTATTCAATGGGAAGTAATTCTTAAGATTGGCTGACCGTTCCGAAATTAAAAATTTGAAGACACAGAACGATCAGCTGAAACAGCGTGCGGAGAAAGCAGAGCAGGAAAATGCCTTGATCAAGTCTCGGCTGGAGCGGATTGAAAAAGCCTTGCTGGCTCGCTGATTCAAAAAAATTAAAAAATCGCTGTCGGAGATGACGCTGCCTTAGAAATAGGCAAACTTTGGCCAAAATTCAACTCCATTACCATGATTTGGGCGTTAATTTTGTAAAAAACCTGAGCTTGGAGCTTGCCAAGCGGAAGGCTCTTCTCATTATATGTGGTAGCAAAATATTGCGGCCACAAAACCCCGAGGAGAGCCAAATGGCAAAACAGACCCAATCTTTCAATGCCGAGATCAAACAGCTTTTGGACATCGTGATCCATTCTCTTTACTCGCATAAGGAGATTTTTTTACGTGAGTTGATTTCCAATGCTTCGGATGCCATCGACAAATTGCGTTTTCAATCTTTGACTCAAAATCAAATTCTGCCAGCGAATTGGCAACCGTCGATTTTATTGGAAGCCAACAAAGAGGCCCATAGTCTTAAGATCATTGATAATGGAATCGGAATGACCAGCAGTGAAGTGAATGAGTTCATCGGAACCATTGCCAAGTCCGGTGCCAAAGCCTTCTCACAAATGAATCAAGAACTGAAAAATCGTCCAGATTTAATCGGTCAATTTGGCGTGGGGTTTTATTCGGCCTTTATGGTTGCTGACCAAGTCACCTTGCACACTCAAAAAGCTGGCGCGACAGAAGGAACAGTTTGGCAATCAAATGGTGATGGAACTTATACGATTGAATCTGTGCCTCGCCCGGAAGGCACTGGTACCACTTTGACTTTGCATTTGAAGAAGTTCGCGGAAGAAGAAGAAGTGCAAGACTTTACAGACGCTTGGGTTCTAAAATCTCTCGTCAAAAAATATTCAGATTTTGTGGCTCATCCCATTCAGATGAAAAAAGCAGAGTCTCCGGAGGCTGGTAATGAATTTGAAATTTTGAATTCGCAAAAAGCACTTTGGCTCAGGTCTCCCAATGAGATTACTTTCGATGAGCACAAAGAATTCTACCAGCATCTTTCGCAAGATTTCAATCCGCCGCTAAAAACTATCCATTACAAGGCTGAAGGCACGATTGAATTTCAGGCGCTTCTTTATTTGCCGACACAGAAGCCGTGGAATTTCAATATGCGTGAATCCGAGTACGGCCTGAATCTTTACATCAAACGTGTGTTTATCATGGCTGACTGTAAAGAGTTGCTGCCAGCTTATCTGCGCTTTGTGAAGGGCTTGGTTGATAGCAGCGATCTGTCACTGAATGTCTCCCGAGAAATTTTGCAACAAGATCGCCAAGTGCTTCAGATCAAAAAAAATATTGTTGCAAAAGTTCTCTCCAACTTGAAAGAAGTTCTGACGAAAGAGCGAGCTCAGTACGAAAACTTTTGGACCGAGTTTGGTTCCACTTTGAAAGAAGGCTTGCCTTCCGATACGCCAAACAAAGATAAATTGCAGGATCTTTTGCTTTTTCATTCCACTCATTCTGATAAAATGACCACTTTGGAAGAGTACGTGGCCCGCATGAAGCCTGAGCAAAAAAATATTTTCTTCATCACCGGTGATAGTTTGTCTCAAGTGTCCAACAGCCCCTATTTGGAAAAGCTGAAGCTCAAAGGCTTCGAAGTTCTGCTTTTGGTTGACCCGATTGACGAGTGGGTCACAAGCTCACTTCCACAGTACAAAGATAAGCCGCTCTGGTCTGTGACCAAAGAAGGTTTGGATTTGGATTCTGAGGAAGAGAAAAAAATCGCTGAAGAGTCGAAGAAAAAAGCAAGCCTCGAGCTCGCTCCGCTGATCGAGAGCTTGAAAAAAGCGCTCGAAGAGAATGTCAAAGACGTGGTGATTTCAGATCGCCTGACAACGACCCCAGTGTGCTTGGTTTCTGGTGCCCAGGAGATGTCAGCTCATATGCAGAAAATTCTTTCCCAGATGGGTCAGAATCCGGGCGGGACGAGCAAGCGAATTTTAGAGATCAATCCAACTCATCCGGTGTTTGCAAAAATGCAAACAGCCTCCGCTGAGCAGCAGAAAAAGTGGGCTGAAATTCTCTATGCGCAAGCTTTGCTGACCGAAGGCTCCGTGCTGCCAGATCCAGTGAAATTTTCGCAGGCTGTTTCCGAGCTGATGGTGCAGGCGGCGACTTCGCTTCAGTAATTTCTCGACATTAGCTTTGTCCCGATTGAAATGTCCTCGAGTTCGTCAGTCTAAAAATCGCTGGTTGGTTAAGAGAGAAATCTGAGTCTCAAAATGAGAATCTAAAATTTGTGTCTCAAGATACTAAACTAATCTCCGATAAGACCTAAGTATGGGGATTAAAATCAAGTCAGCACAAAGTTTCTTTCGTCGTCTTTACATTTACCGAGTAGCTCGCTATCTTGGCTTTGCTTTGAAGCGCAAGATCCAAGGAAAGGCCGATTGGTTTCGTAAAAAAAACCAAGTCATCAGCTTTGGCTTCATGGTCCTTTGCCTGAATTTCGTGATTTATCAAAACTGCGCACCGGTCAGTTTCAAGAACGGGCAAGTTGGCAAGGTCGAATCTCTCGGTTCACCTAGTGTGCAGTTGCCCCCGATCCCTGTTCCTCCACCCACTCCGCTTCCAAGCAATATCAAGGTCGACATTCCGGCTGCAGATATTGATTTTGGTCAGGTGCTTGTCAACACTCTCTCGCTTGAAAAGAGCGTCACGATTAGCAACAACACTCCAGATGATTCGGTGCTGATCACGCTCGGTGCTTCGGGTAGCAAAGAGTTTTTTACCGTTGATTCTGCGGCTTGCGGGCCAGAGCTGAAACCCATGGCGAGCTGCAAGGTCAATTTCAAATTCTTTGCCGCCAATTTAATCGCACAAGATGCTTTGATCAAAATTGTTGCCGTGAAAAAATCAGATTCTTCGCGAGGAATGGCGCAAGAATTTCATTTGAAGGGCATGGGCTTTTCTGATCTTGCTGCGAATATTGACGCCCGCGATTTGAACTTTGGAACTGGCGTTGTGATGAACACCACGTCTGCTGTTCAGACAGTGACGGTGATTAATCAAACTCCGAGCGGGCCGATTTCAGTCAGCGTGAGTCAGTCCAATCCAGGCAGCTTTGTGATTGACTCCAGCGGTTGCGCAGCACTTGCGATTGGTGCAACTTGCACAGTGCAAATCAGGTTCACTCCAAAAAATACAAGTCCACAAAGTTCAAGCATTGGTCTCGTCGTAACTAAAGCTGGTGATCCGATCTCTAGTCCGATCGTCAAAAATTTCACGATCGGTGGCACGGGTGCCAGTGATATGGCCGTTGAGTTGCCAGCCGAGTTGGCATTTGGAAAAGTACGCTTGAATAGCACTCAGGTTAAAACTTTGAAACTGATCAATCGAACTCCGAGCGGTCCTGTGCAAGTCAGTGTTTCTTCTGCGGGATCGGATTTTATTCTTGATGCGCGCTCCACTTGCCTGGCGGCTCCAGTGGCTTTCAATGCGGCATGCGAGCTAAACTATTCT
Source organism: Bdellovibrio sp. (assembly GCA_043740515.1). Taxonomy (GTDB): domain Bacteria; phylum Bdellovibrionota; class Bdellovibrionia; order Bdellovibrionales; family Bdellovibrionaceae; genus 21-14-0-10-47-8. Next base: position 4,259 of record JAYUCD010000111.1, read on the forward strand.
TATACCCCCTCAGTGACTTCGCTGAAGATTGCGACACCGACCCTGCGCTTAACTAAAGTTTCCGATGCAACGGCGGTCTTCAACCAAAACTTGAGGTTATCCGGCGAGGGCTTTGTCATTCCGCCTTCATCGATGGATCAATTGTTTTTAGTTGGCTGGTACAGCCACAAGCAAGTGAGCAAACTTTCTTACCTGACTCGAACTCCGGACAATGTCGATTGCCCAGCGGTTGTCGTCCCTGCGGCGGGATTGGATGTCAGTCTCTTCCAAGCTCAGCAAAACGAATTTTGCTTTGAACCCAGTGGAGCGCACGGACTGCAACTGGCAAGCGCTTCGGCGGACCTAGATGCAGCAGGAAAAAAATTAAACGATTATGTGCTTCAAGATGCACGCTTTCAGTCGGTCACCAGTTTGGATGAGCTCTTCGCCTCTCCGGCAGACCATGTTTCAGATAACATTCCAATGCAGGAAGCTCTGTTTTACTATGCTCTCGGATATTTAAATATTCCGCATGCTCAGCAGGTCGACCCATTGTTTGATGTCAAATTTAACTTACACTATGTGGATGACGGTTTGGGTTTGGTCGTGAACAATCGCTTCGCCGGCTACTGGTCCATCCGAGAGATCTTAGGTGCCAATCGAGTCGACGATCTGACTTACGCAATTTCTTATTGGGATCAACCGGGAGCAATCTTTTCCATTTCACTTGGCCAAGGAAAAGACAATTCGCAAGCGATCAACTCGATCCCTTACGGAGTGGTGCCAAGCTACGGTAAGAACAACAGCTTCGCGCAAAACCCTTTGAAGGAGGGAGTGAACACAGTCACGGCGATTTGGCTCGATGACAAACTCAGTCAGAGAAATATCATTGGAGCCAAGCTGCAGTTCAAGTCGTCTCAAACTTCAGGTGCCTATCAGGACCTTCTGATTGTGTTGCCAAATGTTATTCAGGGCTACGCTTACGACGCAATCACAGGAGCCGCACTCGCAGCCGTCGATGTGAAGGTCAGTGATGCAGGTACAGGCGCTCTGATCGCTCAGACAAGCACCGATGCTCGAGGCTTTTACCGCTTCCAAAATATCCAAGACGGCAGTCGGGTGGTTAGCTTCACAAAAGCAAGCTCCGCTCCTTACAGCGAAACGGTGAGTTTGGATCACAAGGCCGCAACATCAGCTATTTTGGACCTTTCCCGCGGGCTCTAGAGTTGGAGATCTTCCCAATTCGACTCAGGAGCCGCATTCTGTGGCAAATTCTGCCAGCAAATCAGATAAACTTTCGATTAAAGGCAAAGTCTTGAGGCCGGTGTCTCTAATGCGAGACAGAATTTTCGACTCTCAGTCGAGATTCGCTTGCTTCATGCAGAACGATAAAGCAAAGCAGTAGAGCCTTCTCATCTGTTCCGCTCTCAGAAAATATGGCTAAGGAGTCAAAAATGAATCGTCGTTTTCGCCTGTTAATTTCACTTGTCGGAATTTTGTCAGCTGGATTTTGCGTGAACCCTTCGCTTGCTGTTGCTGCCTCTCAAGCCAAGATGAAAATTGGTTTGGTGCTCTCGACTTTGCAAGAAGAGCGATACCAGAAAGATCTCAAGTACTTTACGGATGAGGCTCATAAGCTTGGCTTTGAGCCCATTGTTGTTTCAGCAGATAACAATCCACAAACTCAGTCAGCCAAGGTCGAAAATTTGCTCTCGCAAGGAGTGAAGGCTTTGGTCATTCAGCCTGTGAATTCAGAAGCTGCCGCTAATCTGGTTAAAATGGCTCACGACGACATGGTCCCCGTCGTTGCCTATGACCGTTTGATCTCAAACTCTCCCGTCGATTTTTATGTCACGATGGATTCATTCAAAGTCGGCACCCTGCAAGCGGAGGCGGCTGTGAAGGCAACCCATGAAAAAGGAAATTACGTTTTACTCATGGGTCAAGCAGGTCACTCGGTCGCCAATGAAATCACTCGGGGCGTGGAAAGTGTATTGAAGAAATATCCAAACATCAAAATCGTCATGAAAAAAAATCATGAGGGCTGGAGCTCGTCTTTGGCGATGGCAACAGTCGAAAACGCTTTGACTCAGAATAAAAATAATATTCAAGCGGTTTTAGCCAACAACTCGGGTATGGCTCGCGGCGCGGTCCAAGCTTTGGGAGAGCAGGGACTTGCGGGCAAAGTTTTCGTAGCAGGTGCTGATGCTGACTTGGCAGCGATCAAAGACATCGTGGCTGGGAAACAGCAATTTGAAGTTTTGAAGGACATTGCTCCTCTCGCACAAACGGCGGCTCAGGTGGCCTTCCAATTGGCCAAAGGCGAAAAACCAAAATCCAGCGAAAACGTGAGCAGTGGAGGTTTTCAGATTCCTACGATGGCGACTCCTGTTTACGGAATCACCAAAGAAAATTTAGAAGAGAGAATTTATAAGACCGGGTTTCACAGCAAAGCTTCCGTGCTAGGATCAACGAACGGAAAATAGTTTGTCAGAGTTGATTTCACTTCATCACATTGAAAAGAGCTTTGGCGCGGTCAAGGCGCTGCAAGCCGTTGATCTCAAGGTCCATGCTGGAGAGATTTTAGGACTTGTCGGTGAGAATGGGGCCGGCAAATCAACCCTCATGAAAATTCTCAGCGGAGTCTATCCCGCCGGTAGCTTTGAAGGTGAAATACATCTGCAAGGAAGTCCGGTTCGGTTTGATTCTCCCAAAGACTCAGAGGGCGCCGGCATTTCTTTGATCCATCAAGAGCTTTCAACTTTTCCTCATTTGAGCGTGGCAGAAAACATGGCGGTCGGCCACTGGCCCCTGCGATCTGGAGTGTTCAAAAGCTTGATCGATTATCCATCCATGCTTCGGCATTCTCGAAATTGGTTGGATCAACTGGCAGCCGATTTCTCAGCTCAAGATCAAATGTCCTCTTTGAGTACCGGCCAACAACAGGTGGTCGAAATCGCCAAAGCTCTCTCACGGCATTCGCGAATTTTGATTCTCGATGAGCCGACGTCTTCGCTCACCCAGCGCGAGACGGCTCGTTTGTTTGCGCTCTTGAAGAAATTGCGTACAGAAGGCTGCGCACTGATTTATATTTCCCATCGCATGCAGGAAATTTTCGAATTGACCGACCGAGTGGTCGTGCTTCGGGATGGCAAAAGTGTTTTCACCTCTGAAACAAAAAACCTCAAAGAAGAACAATTGATTCAGGCTATGGTTGGTCGGAAAATTGAAACTTTCACCTCGACTGCCAAGGACGCCGATTCCACGGGAACCGCAAAAAAGTTGGCTGGCTTGGCAAGTTCAGGAGTTGAGATTTTAAAGCTAGATCAATTCAAAGCGCTTCATCGAAATTCGGGTCGCAGGTATGGACCTCTCACACTGAGCTTGAAGACCGGTGAAGTTGTTGGTTTCAGCGGATTGCTGGGCGCCGGTCGCAGCGAAATATTCCAAGCTCTCTGCGGTGACGAAACTTTCGAAAGCTCCGGCACTGTTCTTTTTAAAGACTCAAGTCAGGCGTTTTCTCGGCTTAGAAATGCTTACAGTCGTGGCCTGGGATTGGTGGCTGAGGATCGAAAACATCAAAGCATTTTACCCAGTCGAAGTTTAAGCGAGAACACAGGCTGTGTTCGCCTGTCGCAGAAAAGCCTCTGGTCAAGAGTCTCGAATACGGTTGAAAAATATCGCTCAGAAAAAGATCTTCTGATTTTGAAAACAAAATTTCATTCTACCAACCAGCGAATTACTGAGCTCAGCGGGGGCAACCAACAAAAAGTTATCTTTGCTCGAGTCTTACAAAACTCTCCAGACGTTTTGATTCTAGACGAGCCCACACGGGGAGTCGATGTGGGTGCCAAATTTGAGATTTATCAACTGATTCGTCATTGGGCATCGGGCGGAAAAGCGATCATCTTGATTAGTTCTGATTTGCCCGAGCTCATGACTGTCAGTGATCGCATCCTGGTGATGGCCCATGGGCAGATTCAAGGCGAACTAACGAAATCTCAATTCAATGAAGAGGCCATCATGCAACTGGCCGTACGAGAGGCGACAGCATGAAGATTTTTTTCCGCTTTCTCCGAGACAATGGAGCCTGGTTGGGCTTCTTAACACTGGCAATTGTTCTAAGTGTCTGGACCGGAGGAGATTTTCTCTCGCCGCGGAACTTGACCAATCTGATTCGCCAGGCCTCGATCAACGGAATCCTCGCTGCCGGCATGACCTTGATTATTTTAACCGGAGGGATCGATCTTTCGATTGGTAGCGTGGTTGCTCTTTGCGGAGTTTTGTTGGGAGTGGCACAAATGCGCTACGGCCTCGCTGAACTGGGCACCACAGGGCTTATGATTTCTGCTGCCGTTGCTGTTGGTGCGGGATTATTGATCGGTTCGCTCAATGGAATTTTAATCGCCGGGTTGCGCCTCGCTCCCTTTGTGATCACGTTGGGAATGATGGTGGTCGCTCGAGGGCTGGCATTGATCTTTTCTGACGGCGCCAGCATTTCTCCGATGGGTGAGAGTTTAAATAATCTCTCCAGTGGTTATTTCTCTGAGCTGACATCGATTGTAATTTTAGCGATGGTGGTTTTTTTATTTGTCTTCCGCTTGTGGCGCGAGAAAAAGAATTTTCAATTTTTGAGTCTGCTCTTTCCACTGTTCGCATTTGCTCTATTCTCTCAAAGTTTTTGGCGCTACAAGGGTTTTCCAAACCTTGCTTTGTTTTTAATGGTGGTGATTTTTCTCGTTTGGATTTTACTCAACCAAAGCGTTCTGGGCCGTTGTATTTACGCGATCGGCTCGAATGAAAAGGCGGCTTATTGGGCGGGTGTGCCGATTCGAAAGGTCAAGATCACGGTTTATGCTCTGATGGGCGGGCTTGCAGGACTTGCCGCTGTTCTTTTGTCAGGACGTCTGAATGGAGCGGACCCCAACGCCGGGCAGCTCTTCGAACTCGACGCCATCGCAGCTGTCGTGATCGGAGGAGTCAGTCTCAAGGGCGGAGTGGGAACTGTCACCGGAAGTTTAATTGGAGCTTTGACGATGGCAACGCTGAACAACGGAATGGATCTCCTCGGAGTTTCAAGTTTTTATCAGATGGTTTTTAAGGGCTTGATTATCATCCTCGCGGTTTCATTGGACCGCAATCAGCGGGAAGCATAGACTTGCTGCCCCCAAAATTCCAGAGGTTCCACCAAGGCTGGAAGCAAGCAATTTAAGCTTTTGTTTGTTGCTTGGAAAACCCTGCTGGCGCAGTTGGGTTTCCAGTTTTTCAAGGAGGGGGCCACCTCCACTTGTGAAAAGACCGCCGGCAAAAATAACTGCCTCAGGATTAAAAATATTCACGAGACTTCTCAAGCCCACAGCTAAATCCGACACGTAATCATTGATGAGGTCCTGGTACTTTGATGAGGTCTCTTCCAGAATTTCTCGAGATGAAAGAGCGCAGTTGAATTTTTCAAAGGCTCTTCTCTCCAAGGCTCGGGCTGAGACGTATTGCTCCAGGCAGCCAAGTCCTCCGCAACCGCACTTGAGGCCATTGGGATAAAGACAAAGATGGCCCATCTCTCCGGCCAATCCTGAGCTTCCACGAATCAACTGCGAGTTGGCGCAGAGCGCGCCTCCAATTCCTGTTCCGAAAGTCAGTAGAATAAAGTCCGAGAGTCCTTGCGCCACTCCAAATCGGCTCTCGCCTAGGGCCGCACACTTGGCATCGTTTTCAATTTCAACTTTCATTCCCAACCGAGAAATGAGTTCGGCCTTGAGCGGAAAATTCTGAAATTGCTTGAGGTTCGGAGTTTCCAAAACCAGTCCATCTTTTTGCCGGACGGCGCCTGGCCAACCCAAGCCAATTCCCAGCAGCGGTTGTTTGACTTGAAATTTGATTTTCTCAGTCATTTGATGAATTTGTTGAACCAACTGTTGAGACGTCGGCTCTTGCAAAAGCAACACAATCTGACCCCGAGAATCCACAGCTGCAACACGGACATTGGTTCCGCCAACATCAACACCAAGAGCCAATTCCATATAAGGTGCCTTCCCTTTTTTGGTTGAGATTCGCGTTATAAGGCTTGAGAGGCAAGGAAATTTTCGGAGATCCATCTCAGTAAGTGATAAATTGAACTTTGGCATTTTCTTGTTTGATCCAAGAAATGTAAGCTAGGTCAGTTTCACCTAAAGGTAGAGCGCCGGTTTTTTGCCGATAAACTTCAGGCAAGGAATCCTGAACATAAATTGGCAGAACAAAATATTTAAGGTAGTCACCGCGGTCCTTAAACAAAAGTTTAATCTCTGGGAGTTTGTTTGCAAGTTGAGCTGAGTTCTCCATTTTTAGGCTGGCCTGCACAAGATCCACCTCGTCAAGTGGCCAAGCATTGTTTTTCAAAACTTCAGCAGAAATAATCGTATTTAACCATTGGCTGAAGGCAATTTTCTCAGCCTGCTTTGAAGCCACGGGAAAATAAATCTGTACTACCAGTGCTCGTTTTCGAATTTCAGACACAGTGATTTTATGGCCATTGACCCGAGCCTTGATTGACGATTGCTTAAACCAAAATACGCAAAACCCAGCAACAATCAGTAAAACCAGGAGGCTCAATTTGAATCCTCGATCCTGAGTCATCATATCTAGAACTCTAGCTCGGTCTACTCGTTCAGTTCAGCAGAAAAATAAAAATTCCAAGACCTTTGTCGGAATTGAAAAGGAAAGGTGCCAGCCAAGCGATCTTGTCGCAAGCTTAAAATCTGGGAGCTATCGATGAGTGCAATTCATTTGCTGAAACAGCGGCGATTTTTTCCTCTTTTCTGGACGCAGTTTTTTGGTGCCTTCAACGACAACTTTCTCAAAAATGCTCTTGTGATTCTGATCACTTTCAAATCGACTCAGGTCTTAGGAATTCCCTCGGGTGAAATGGTTTCCGTCGCGGGCGGTTTATTTATTTTGCCATTTTTTCTTTTTTCAGCGACCGCCGGTCAGCTCGCGGCGATGGACTCGTGGAGCGCGACGACCAGGTCGACCACGACGGGGGTGACCCCGCCGTGTACTGGCTAACCATGCGGCCGTCGTCA
>JAYUCD010000112.1:0-4005 GCA_043740515.1 Bdellovibrio sp.
ACGCTGACAACATCCTGACAATCCTTTTCATAAAACTAGTGAACACTAAGTTTAACCAGGGAGGGCGTCGATGTTTGATTACTTCAAAATGCGAAAGAACCAGGTTCATAAGTTCAGACCAAAAGTTGAAATTGAGCTTCAAGTCGGAACTTTCATTCTCAAAACGGTTACTAACAGTGAAGAACTGATTGAGGCCTTGAAGCTGAGATACCAAGTCTTTCACCGAGAGATGATCAGTAAAACCAAACCTCAAGGCATCGACGTGGATGAGTTTGATTTCGTTTGCGATCACCTCATTATCATCGATAAAAAATCAAATCAGATCGTCGGAACCTACCGGCTTAACTGCTCCTTGTTTTCAGACTCATTCTATTCTGGAAATGAATTTAACTTGGAAAAAATCATCAATGCGCGGGGAGTGAAGCTCGAATTGGGGCGAGCCTGCATTCATAAAGATTTCCGACGAGGAATCGTGATCTCGCTTTTGTGGAAAGGTATCACCCAGTACATGGGTAAAACAAGAGCTGATCTGGTTTTCGGCTGCGCTTCGATCAAGACTCATAGCCCGAGACAAGCAGCGCTCTTGTATCGTTTATTCGAAGAGCAAGATCGCTACAGTCCTGATTATTTCTGCTCACCCAAAGCAAAATACTCGATGCCGTCGATCGATCTTTGGATTCAGACCTTCGATCGTCCCCTCACAATCGAAGAGCGAGTCGAAGCTGAGACCTTAGTCCCGTCTTTGTGCCAGTCTTATTTAAAAATGGGTGCCTATTTAGCTGGAGAGCCCGCCTATGATGAAGAATTTAAATGCATCGATTTCTTGACGATCCTAGAGAAGGACAACTTAAATAAGGCTCTGTGGAAAAAACATTCGTCTCAGAATACAGTAGCATCGGCCGAGACCTTACCAGAACTCCAGATCAACGTGTCTTAGAGCTGAAATTTCCCGAGTGGATTCACTTTCAGAATTTGCTTCGGGATTTTGGAAATTTGGCAGAAGTTTCAGTCCTTGGTGAGAGCCGTGGCTCCGATTATGATCTTCCATTGCTAGCGCTCAGCTTTGGCAATAAAGATCCGAAAGCGCCGGTCCTAGGAATTTTTGGCGGAGTGCACGGCTTAGAGCGAATTGGCGCACAAGTTGCGCTTTCGCTTTTGCAAAGTTTTTCCGAAGCCTTGCTTTGGGATGAAATTCTTCTAGAGACTCTGAAGAAAATCCGAGTTCTTTTTTTCCCGATCATCAATCCTTTGGGAATTCTCCACAAGACTCGGTCAAATCCGAGAGGAGTGGATCTTATGCGAAACGCACCGGTCGAAGCCATCGAGAAACCGAATTGGCTTCTCGGAGGTCATCGTTTGTCGGCGCGGCTTCCTTGGTATCGCGGTCAAGAAGGTCTTGAGTTGGAAAACCAGGCGCTCTTCAATTTCTGTCAGACGCAATTCTTTCAATCAAGCGCCGTTATCACAGTCGATTTTCATTCTGGCTTCGGACTGCAAGATCAGATTTGGTTTCCTTACGCCAAAACCAAAAGTCCATTTCCGCATGTGGCTGAAATGTTCGCACTGTCTCAAAGTTTTGAAAAAATGAATCCTCATCACTTTTATAAAATTGAGCCTCAGTCTCTCAATTACACCACGCACGGAGATGTCTGGGACCATATTTACGAGGAATTTATGAAGGTCAATTCCAACACCTATTTACCTTTGGCCGTCGAAATGGGATCATGGCTTTGGATGAAGAAAAATCCATTGCAAATTTTTTCAAGCCTCGGTCCTTTCAATCCGATGACCCCGCATCGACAAAAGCGAGTTCTCCGCCGGCATATGAGCTTTTTTGATTTCCTCATCCGAGCCACCGCATCGCCCCAGCATTGGTCTCAACTGAAGAGTGTGACAAAACTGAAATATCAGGGGCAGGCACTTGATCGCTGGTATTCAAGATGAAACTCATAAAAGTTGAAATTCTCAATTTACCAATTGGACAAGTTTCCTATCGCCGCTTAGGTAGGGGAGCTCGAAAGATTCTTTTTTTTCACGGTTTTCCGGGCTCAAGCGCACAAATTCAGATCTTCGAAAAATTTATTCAATCGCATGATCTCGAAGTTTTGTCATTCGATAGACCGGGTTACAATCAAACAGTTTTAAAAAACGATTCTGGATCCCTCGACGGTCTTGCGGAAACCTTAAGCTTAGCTCGGGAATTTTCAAAATTCTTTGACTGGCAAAAATTTGAAATATTTTCGGTGAGTGGCGGAACTCCCTTCGCACTTTCGTTTGCTCAAAAATTTCCAAACATGGTTCAAAATTTACACGTGATGTGCGGCTTGGGTGCGATTCGTGAATTATCGATTGATGTCCATTATCGAAAACATATTCTATGGGGTTTAAAAATTCTGCCGTTGACGCCAGGGTGGATATTGAAGATGGCAATGCTATCGTCCAACAGAAAAAACTTAAGGGCTCACAATCCATTGCTCAATTACTTTTTGCCGTCATCGCAAATCGACTCCGATTTCATGAGCCAACTCGAAGTTCGAACAACACTAAAGACAAGTTTGACGGAAGCTATGGCGCAAAATGCAATCGGGCCCAAATTAGACGCCCAAGTTTTTTTATCAGACTGGGGTTCCGAGTTAAAAAATTTTCCTCACCACATTCATTTCTGGCACGGTGAGGAAGATTTTGTTTTGCCATTTCAAATGTCGGAGCGGATGTCTGAAATTATTCCCGAGGCGACATTTCGAAAAATATCCGGCGAAGGTCATATCAGCTTACCTGGTCGCGCTTTAAAGATGATTTTAGACCAAGCGACAAAATCATAGCCATTTTGATGTTTGGTTATTTTTTTGAATAAACTCCATTGGCTAGTTTCCATTTTTAATTGGAATCTCAATGCATGCGTTCGAGTACTCGAGACAAGCAAAGATCTGCCTCCCGAGCTGCTTCAACAAGTTTGGAGTCTCCTAGCATTTCCATGAGGGCCGTGGGCTTCGCCAACTCAACGGAAATTTTTCCTTGCCCAATGTCTCGAATGACTGCATTGCAAGGTAGTAAACTCGCGACATCTGGGTTGGCCAGGTAAACCTCGTAAGCTAACTTGGGATTGCATGCCCCAAGTATTGTAACTGGCGCGACTTTTTTACCTAATTTTTCTTGAAATTTTTTGTGCAAATCAATTCGATTAAGAATTCCGAATCCCTCTGTTTTTAGCTCTTCAGTCAGGCTCACAACAACTTCTTCAAACTTACCATTCATTTCTTTTTTAAAATTAATTTTTTGCATTTTGCATCCTTCGTGAAAGTGACGAATTTAGAACATCAATAATTTCATCATATTTCAAAGCAAAGACTGTACCTAATTTCTCCTACCTGATAATATAGGCCTAATTTTCGCTGTTGAAGAGAAATTAAATATCTAGCGTTTGTGCTGGGTTCAGTGAAGGGTTTGATGTTTCAAGCAATAGAAATTTCAGTCTGAAAGTACTCCCACTGTTTCTTTCCGATTGTACGTCAAGCGTGCCATGGTGCGCGGCCATGATTTTCCTTGCAACGGATAGACCTAGCCCGACGCCAGGGATTAGATCTCTTGTCTGACTGGAGCGTCGGAAGGGTTCAAAAATACCTTTGAGGTCTTCAGTTGAAATTCCGATTCCGTGATCTGTCACTTCACAGACGGCGTGGCCAAATTCAGTGAAAACGCAAACCGAAATTTCACCTCCATTGGGCGAGTATTTTATAGCATTACTTAGTAAATTATTAAGCACCTGTGAAATTCGTTGCTCATCGGCCATCACATTCACCGGAGCCTCTGAGATTTCGTCTCTGAAAAAATGCCTTGATGAAAGTTGAGAATGCAAAGCGATTGAATCAAGAACCGTTCTTCTTAAGTCAAATGGCCTTAAATTTACCTTAAACTGTCCCGATTCAATTCGAGTTGTATCTAATAGGTCTTCGACAAGCCGCTCGAGATGTCCAGTTTGTCTGGCAATAATTTGAAGGACCTTCT
>JAYUCD010000113.1:0-10705 GCA_043740515.1 Bdellovibrio sp.
GACACTCGACCCTTGGTCATAAAATCCAAGATCTGCTGCCGGCGCAGCTGATCTTCTGTCGTTAATTGATGCCCACGAAATGTCGCAATCTCACCAGCATCCACATTTTGCTGGTAGGTCGGTAACACCTTTTCATTCTGATGAAACATCTCAGCCGTTTCACTGATTGCACTGACACCCAATCCAAGCAATACATCGGTGCGATGATCTGTGTAACCCATGAAATTCCGATGCAAAGTTTTCCCCAGCTTAGCCTTCGCCAAGGGGTCGCCAGGCAGTGCAAAGTGATCCATTCCAATCTCGATATATCCAGCCGTTAGCAGCGCGCTGCGAGCGACCTCATAGAGCTCTCTTTTTTCTTGTCCGCGAGGAAGATCTTCATCTTTGAACAATCGCTGAGCCGGCTTAATCCATGGAACCATCGCAAAACTGTACAGTGCAATTCGATCTGGTCGCAGTTTGATGGTGAGCTCCGTGCTGTAAGCGATGCTTGCCTTGGTTTGTTTTGCCAAGCCGTAAATTAAATCGAAATTCACTGAATGATAGCCGAGCTCGCGGGCCTGGCTTGTGATTTTTTCGGTGATTTCAAATGGCTGAATGCGATTGATCAGTCTTTGGACCTCCGGATCGAAATCTTGGACTCCGAGGCTGATGCGCCGAAAACCCAATTCACGCAGCACCACCAATTGATCTCGGGTGGTTCTTCGTGGATCCACTTCGACTGATCCTTCAAACTCACTGTCCATCAAAGTTTGCTGCATAAGTGGAGCCAGAAGATTTTTGAGATGGGCTGCCGACAAAAAAGTTGGAGTGCCACCGCCAAGATGCAGATGCTTCACGGGGGTTGTCTTCAGAGCGGGCACAAGATTCAAGTAAGTTTGCCACTCATGAAGCAGCGATTCAACGTAGGGCATTTCACGCTTATGATCTTTGGTGATCACCGTGTTGCATCCACAAAAAGTGCAAAGGGTCTCGCAGTAGGGAATATGAATATAAATCGACAGGGATTTGCTCGGCGCCTTCAATGTTTTATTTAAGTTCTCAATCCAAAGCTCAGCCGTCGGCGAATTTTCCCAATAAGGCACAGTCGGATAAGAAGTATAGCGAGGCGCTGGGATGTCGTATTTGCTAAATAAATTTTTCACATTAGCTTCCTTTCTCTTGGCTCACAGATTTATCTCAAGCAAAGCTGCTTCGAACCATCTCAACAAATGCTCGAACATTTTTTTCCGGTGTCTTTGGCAATACGCCGTGCCCGAGTCCGCAGACCCATCCACGTCGCTGTTCTTTTGTCAGAGCTTGGAAGGGCTTGAGATATTCTTTGAAAAATTGTCGGAACTCGGACTCGCCAAGATGAAGCAGACTTTGATCAAAATTTCCTTGAGTGAATCCAGGAGCTTCGCTGAGAATCGGAATCAATTCATTGCGGTGATCATGTCCCTGTCCAGCCCAAGGAAGAGCTTTCCACTGAGCATTAAAGAATTGAGTGTTGGTTCCCTTGGAATAGTATCCAAGCTTTCCCGGATATTTTTGTGCAAGCTTGGCGAGCACAGGCTGTAGTCGATTTTGAAAAACTGCCGGCGAAACTTCACCAGCTGCCGTATCAAACAACATGACCACATCGGCCCCACCGTCAAACTGCAGACGGATATTCTCAATCAAAAATTGACAAATCGTCTCGGAAAATTGCTCCCAAAGTTTCCAGTTTGTTTTCGCGGTTAATAAATTTCCGGCATGGCCGCCTTCCATCGCATAAACAAACAAAGTCCAGGGTCCACCGACAAATCCAATCAGACCTTTCGCAGGCGACAATCTTTGCCGAGTCAGCCTCATCACCGCATTCTGAAAGTTCATCTCCGGCCACGCTTCTTGCCAAGGTTTCAAGCTCTTGACGTTATCTGCATTCAAACGAAATCCAAGCTTGGGGCCACCGTCTCCATAATCCAGTGGCATTCCTAGAGCTTTCAATGGAAATAAAATATCGCTGAACAAGATAGCTGCATCAAAATCAAAATCTTCAACCGGACCCATAGCAACTTCAGCGGCGAGCTCAGGCTGAAGACAGAGATCCATAAAGGTATTTTTCAGTTTGAGATTTTGATAGTGCGAATGATATCGACCCGCTTGTCTCATCATCCAAACGGGAGGAGTCGATACTATTTCCTTGCTTAATGTTTTTTGGAAAAGATTTTTCATTTTTCACTTCCTGGATAGGTCCATTGATAACCAACACCGCGGACCGATTTGATCCACTGTTCAGATTCGTCATTCAAAGCTTGCCGCAATCGCATCACCGCATTGTCGATGCTGCGATGACTGAGATCCTTGTCTTCACCCCAGACCAAATTAATGATCTCATCTCGACTGACAGGCGCCGGGGATTTTTCAATCAAAGTTTTGAGCACCATCATGTCTTTCACCGGAGGATACTCAATCTTTCCGTTCGTCCATTTCAGAGAAAACGATTGGAGATTGATGATGCAATTCGGAAGCTGAATCTCAGACGCGATCTGATGCGCACTCAACACATGTTTGACTCGCAAAAGCACTTCTTTCAGATGATAGGGCTTGGGGATAAAGTCTTCAGCACCCACTTCAAATCCTCGCAGGCGAATTTCCGGTTCATTCTGGGCTGTCAAAAATAAAAATTGCGGCTTGATGACCCCTGAAAAAGACTCTGCGATTTCAAATCCACTGCCATCTGGTAAGCCTATATCTAAGATCAAAAGATCAAAGCGTTGATTCTTCAGTTGCTGTTCAGCCAGAGCTTTGCTGCGACTCCAGATGACTGAATAGGCCTTTGATAGTTCTTCAGCTAAAATTTCACCCAATGTCGAATCATCTTCGACCAGTAAAATTTTTTTCATCGAATCACCTCGAGCTTGCCCGGAATCTGGAGGACAACCGAAAAGCCTCTCAATGGTTTCTCAAAACGAATTTTTCCTTTCATACGTCCGAGCAAAAATTGAGTGAGATACAGGCCAAGCCCATTTCCACCTTTGTCAAAAGAAGGAAGAATTTCTTTTCCCAAAAAGGGGAGGCTGCCTAAAAATTCTGTGCCATCGTCCGAAATCACCAACTCTAAAATTTCTGGCGACAAGGAGGCGACTCCGATTTCAATTTTCTTAGCCTTTCCGTGCAGCCATGAATTTTGAAAGAGATTGCGAAACACACTTTGCAAGGCCTGGCGATCTGCCCGCAAGATTGCATCTCTTTGCAAATGAACTTCGAGCTCAGGCCATTCCAACCGCAGTTTGGAGAGCATTTCGCCCAGTGCAAATTCTTGGGTCAGAAGTTTTTGCTCCTCACCGCGAGCCACCCAAAGCGAATTTTCCAATTGGAGATCCAAGCGGTTCACTTCTTCCAAGAGCTTTTGCAGCTTTGGATTTTGATCATTTTCAATCAAGACTTCGGCCCGCAGGCGCATTCGGCTCAGAGATGTTTTAAGATCATGCGAAAAATTTGAAAAAAACATACGGAGACGCAAATTTCGCAGCCGTTCCCGGTTGGTTAAGATGAGCAGTGAGGATCCACCAACAAAAATAAACGACAAGAGAACCGTCCCCTCCCAGAGAAGCATCCGTTTTACTTTGTGAAGCTTTTCCAGCGGCAATGCAAAATCAGGACTGTTCACCTGCTGAAAGGAAAAAATCCACCACCATGTCACCATGGAAAATGTCATTACGAACCAAAAGATCGAAAGTCCAATTTTAAAACGATCGGACCGAATCGTCAGTTTACTCACTTAGTTTTCCTTGAGCGCTTTCTCAATCGCTTGCGCTGTCTCGGCAATAATTTCATTTGTATGCGCTAGAGACAAAAATCCCACCTCATAGGCATGTGGTGCAAGGTAAATTCCCATTTCCAAGGTACTAGCAAAAAGTTGTTTAAAAAACTCCTTCTGTCCCGCCGGGATCTGGTTGACTCGGCGAACCGGCTTCTCCGTTTCAAAGTGAGTCCAGAACAAGCTTCCTTGGCGCACAATCTTGATCTGACGACGGTTAAAAATCGGTTGCAAAGCTTTTTCGAAAAACTGTCCTCGCTCTTCAAGAATTTTCCAACCCTGAAGCCTTTCCATTTTCTGCAAAGTGCAAAGCCCAGCTCGCATCCCCACCGGATTGGCGCTCAAGGTCCCCGCCTGGTAAACCGGCCCATTGGGTGCCACGAGATCCATCAAATCTTTGCGACCACCGTAGCAGCCAACAGGAAAACCTCCACCGATGACTTTTCCGTAGGTCACCAAATCAGGTTTCATTCCCAAAAGTTCAGCCATGCCACCAAGTGCGACGCGAAAACCAGAAATCACTTCATCAAATATCAGAAGTGCTCCATGCTCTTTGGCCAGGTCTGCCATGCGTAGCAAGAATTCTTTTCTCTGCAGCAGCAATCCATAGTTGGCAGGCAGTGGCTCGACTATGACTGCCGCGATTTTGCTCCCATGCAGTTTGAAAATTTCTTCCATTGCTTTCTCATCATCAAGGGCACAGACCAAAGTGGAATCCGCAGTCTCTGCCGTGATGCCCGCGCTGGAGGAGGCCGAAACTCCAGCAAGTCCACTGCCGGATTGAACCAGAAGCGAATCCACATGTCCGTGGTAACAGCCTTCAAATTTTAAAATCTTACTTCGGCCGGTGGCAGCTCGAGCCACTCTCAAAGCGCTCATCACAGCTTCGGTTCCTGACGAGACAAAACGCAATTTCTCGACCCATGGAACGCGAGAGGTGATCCACTCGGCAAGTTCCAAACTATAAGGCTCGCAAGCTCCGAAGGACCAAGCCGTGGAAATCATCTCATGCACTTCTGCTTCAATCTCAGGATCTCGATGCCCCAAAACGAGCGGGCCGAAGCTTTGGCAGTAATCGATATATTTTTTATTTTCCACACTCCACAGGTAGGCACCCTGAGCTTTGCGAAAGAAAATCGGGTCTCGTCCGAGACCTGAGAAACTTCGAATGGGCGAGTGAACTCCTCCCGGCGTGACTTTTTTAGCTCGCTCAAACAGCTGTGATGAATCCATCGCTCAACTCCACAAATATATTTTTATTTGATTTTAATTCGGCCTCAATGGCTTGGTAGGTCCGCCCCGGGCCGCACAGATGATATTTCTCTCTTAATTCGGGAAATTTACTGAGAGCCAATTTGAATTCGCTCGCACTTTTCCAAATGAAAGCTTGAGAATTCCCTAAACTTTTGGATTGCAAAGAGAGCTTAAGCGAGTAAGTCGCAATAGACTGCATGTCTGATTTCAAGCCTACCGCTTCCTCTGCTTGATCATGAGTCAATCGTCCCCATCGAAGATTCGGGCCTGCGAGAAACTGCAGCTGTGGATCTTCTTGCTCGCCTAGCCCCTCACTGGAGCCGTGGATCCAGACTCCGAGCTTTGCTAACTTTTGCCAAGTCTGCAAACCAGCTGTCCACAAGACTTTGCAATTTTTTGCTTTCTCTGTCCAAGCTTCAGACTTGGCTATGAAGAGCGCATCCACCGAAGGCGCAGCAATTTGGCAGGGACTGCGCTGACTTTCAAATTCCAAGCGCACGGGCTTCAATTGGCTGGGGATACTTTTACGAGCAAAGAATTTTTTTAAATGCAACGTTTCACCGGTGGGAGTCATGCCTTTGACGATTTCCAATCGACCATAAACCCGCTCAAGCACACTCATGCCCAGAGCTAAATGGCAGCCACCGCCAAATTTCTGGAGAATCTCTCGTTCTCGTGAAACCGCAGCAAACGTTTTTTGACAGTTCAAGGGCTGCAAAATTTTTAAAATCTCACTTCGCCCTTGAGCCACCTCAATTGCCAAAGCTCCCTGAGCAGCTGCATTCGGGTTTTCACACAATGGCGTTAACATCCAATCACAAAGTTCCAATGCCTTCTTTAGAAAATCCACAGTCTCTGGAAATCGCGAGTCGCCCAGCAGCCGATCCAGCGCCGCTTTCGCTAAAACCAGTCCGTCGATGTTTGGATCCTCGAGCAATTTCTTCACTCGGGTTGGAATATTTCCCCGCACCGATTTGAATTCTAAACTCTCTTGTTTCCAAGGAAGGGCCCACTGCAGAAAAGTTTTAAGATTGTAAACTCGCCGAGGTGAAGACGAAAAGATTTGCAAGCCAGCCCGACCTTTGGAAGCTTTTTTAAAGAGCAACAGATCTCTCTGATCAGCTCGTGGCAAAGTAGCCACAACTTGCGTGTCTGGTTTTCCTTCCGTCGGAAGATCTTTCCAGGAATGGACAACCAGATCTGTTTTTCGAGAAATCAAATCCTGGTAAAAATCTTCGGTGAAGACACCTTTTTCTGGCATTTTCCACAGTGGGTCGGTGAGATTCTTATCTCCTAGAGATTCGCGAAAATGATAATCCAAATTAAGATTAGGATGAATTTCTTGAAGCACTTCTCCGACTTGATAAGCTTGGGCCTGAGCCAGGACACTTTGTCTTGCAGAAATTCGCAAATTCATAAATCATCCCAGCCGTAGGGACGCAACTGACTGCGAGATTCTTGCTGTTCTCGCCAATGCAAAATCTGCTGCCGAGCGCTTTGAGCTTTTTTTTCAATCTCAAATCGGTGCTCTTCGTACTGTGAAGAAAAATCTTCGAGCCGACAATGAAGTGAAGGCGAAACGAAGGGCACAAAGCTGTTCGAGTTCGAGCGAAAATCAAATAACAAATGCTGTGAGCTAAAATTTTGTTTTTCAAGCCAAGCATTGAGACTGGAATGATCCATCGGAGCCGCAATCACGACTGCCGGCAGCAAAGACTGACTCACCTCGAGCCGGTCTTGGCTCGCACCTTGGTGAAGTTGCAAAACTTGTTTTGCCCCACTGCCAAGCGAAGTTGATTCTAACTTTTGCGGATCCCGACACCAAATACGATAAGCTGACTGTTTTTGAATCCAAGGGGCAATTTCTTGCGCCAGATGACCCGCTCCGAGAATGTCGACTTGCTGTCCCTCGCCGAGATATCTTCTGAGAAGTGAACCGTAACTTTGGGAGCCTTGGCCAGAGAGAATTTTCTCTCGGACATTTTTAACCACCGAAAATAAAGCTTCGATCCGTCCTCTGTTTCTTTGTTTCCACAAATTTTCTTCTGGAACAGATTTCCACCAAAGCTTGAACTGACCAAAAATTTCTGTTTCGCCGATCAAGGGAGATTTCAAACCACAAAGAACTTCTGCTAGAAAACTTTCAGCGTCCAGTCCACGAAACAACTCATCACCTTTTTCAAATTTGAATTGAGCGGTTTCTTCCAACTCCAAAAAGAAAATTTGCCGCAGACAGGTTTTCCACGCCAAAGGCAGTTTGCTTTCGTTTTCATTTTGAGGTGAAAAAGATCTATGAACCAAGATTAAATCTGACATACAATCAATAGTAACAAAGCCGCCCTAGCAATTGTCATGTGTTTGTCATAAAAGAGGTGTGTCATTCAAATTACAAGACGTCCCCGAAGAAACCGCAAGAATCAAGCGATCCGGGATCTGGTCGCTGAAACGACTTTGCCTGTCGATTGTCTGATTTATCCAGTGTTTATCTGTGCTGGCCAAAACATTGTCACACCCATTCGAAGCATGCCAGGACAAGATCGCATGAGTGTCGACATTTTGTGCGAACGTCTCAAAAACTGGAGAAGCCTCGGCTTGAGACACTTGGCTCTTTTCCCACAGATTGCCGAAAATTTAAAAAATCCCTACGGCAAAGAAGCGCTCAATCCGTCGGGGCTTTTGCCTGAAGCCATCAAACGAATCAAAGACCTCTATCCCGATCTCAATCTCATCACAGATGTGGCTTTAGATCCCTACTCATCGGATGGTCACGATGGTGTGGTTGAGAATAATCGCGTGCTCAATGATGCGTCAGTGGAAATATTAAGTGAGATGGCGGTCAAGCAAGCGCAGTGGGGTGCGGACTGGGTTGCCCCCTCTGACATGATGGATGGCCGAGTCGGTGCCATTCGAAAATCTTTAGACGAGTCCGGCCTAATTGACACAAATATCTTAGCTTACTCTGCCAAGTATGCTTCCAGTTTCTATGGCCCCTTTCGAGAAGCCCTGAACTCCGCACCGAAATCAGGCGATAAAAAAACATATCAAATGGATCCGCGAAATTCTCGAGAAGCTTTGCTCGAAATGCAATTAGATATCGACGAAGGTGCTGACATGGTGATGGTCAAGCCGGGGCTGCCCTGCTTGGATATTATTTCTCGAATCAAGCAGATCTCTTCGGTCCCGGTTGCTGGCTACAATGTCAGTGGAGAGTACGCCATGCTGAAGACAGCGGCTGCGATCGGAGCCTTGAATGAAGATCAGGCGATCCTTGAGGTGCTCACCTCTTTTCGACGTGCGGGTTGTGACGCGATTTTAACTTACTTCGCACCTCAGGCCGCCAAACTGCTTCAGGAAATTTAAAAGTTTAAAATCAGATTAGCATTTTGGAAATAAAAGGGAGACTGAAGTTCCTGATTTTTCTGAAATTGATTTGTGAACGGACTGAACTTCGAGAATGCCTTTGAAAATTTCCATATAGTCTTTGACCAATGAAATTCCAAGCCCTGAGCCTTTTTCGCGCTTGGTTCCACTTTGTGAAACGACTTCTTTGGAAAAGAAAATTTTAGAGATACTTTCGCTTGGAATTCCCACTCCATGATCTTCGATTTTCAAAACATGGAACTGATGTTGATCTGTCAAAGTGATCGCGATTTCAGAATCGGGGTAACTGAATTTGACTGCGTTGGACAATAAGTTGGAAATCACCTGATTGATCAAGGCGGTCTTGTCTGCCAAGACCAAGCACTTCTCTGGAAGCTGCAAACGGATTTGAATATTTTTTTCCTGAGTCCGATCTTCGTAATAACTCACCACCTCATGCAGCACCTCGACCAAATCCACCGACCTCAAGGTGACGGCAAATTTAAAAGCCGTTAAAATCTCTTCCTTTCGGACCGAGCCAAGCATGCCGTTCATATTGCCTAAAACACCATCTAGCTTCATCAGCGTTCTAATTTCGATTTCACCATTCACACTGCGCTTCAGAATCGAAAGATATCCAGCTAAAATTGAAATCGCATTGGCCACGTCATGAGAGAGAACTTTGACCAGACGATGATACTTTTCTTTTTCTTGAGCTTGCACCAAAGCTTGCTTCTTCTCTTGGTCAAGAATCGCTATTTTGTAGGCCAATCCCAAAGACAGAATGAGCATTTCGCCCATATTTCCAAAGAGCAAGGCATAAGATGTGAGGGGAGTGTTTTCGAAAAGCCCGTAGGTCATCCCAAACCAACCCATCACTCCGACAAACAAACTGACCCAAGACAAAAGAAAAAATTGCGCCAATTTATAGCCTTTTCTGAGCGCTAGAACTCCGCAACCAATCAAATAAATCAACAAACTGACGATCGTTGCATCAACCATATGTCCAAAAAAAAGCTGCATTTTAGAAACTGGAAAGGCTCCCACGACCAAAGTGATCAGTCCGCTGACACCCACAATCCAAAATCCATATCGCGCCTTTGGCAGTACCTGAGAAATATTTAAAAATCGGTAAACAAAAAGAAGACAGGAGAGAATTCCAAGCGAAGAAAACATCATCAGAAAATGCGACAATGTGAAATTTGAATCTGTCAGGACAAATGCATCAAAAAAACCTTGGGTGTTTAAGCTAGCCGAGGCCAAAGCTGTTGTGAAAAAGGCGTAAAGGAAATAGTTCAGATCTTTTGCGTAGAGACCGACAAATAAATTGTAAAGAATCAGACAAACAATCCCTCCGAAGTAAAAAAACAAAATCGCTTTTGATTTTGACTCTTCATTCGTTAAAGCGGTCCATGTCCCCAGGTAAATTTTTGAGGCCAGATTGTGATGCGAAACACGTCGTATATAAACAGTTTCGCTTGCTCCAGGAGGGAGAGTGATTTTGAAGGACGGTAAGCGCGTCTGGTAAGCCCTCAATTGCAATGGGATCGAGCTTCCAGAGACTGCTAAAATTTCCGATGATTTGGAAGTGTGGAGTTCCAGGAATCCCGTGAGAGCAGAAGTTAGGTAAAGCATCCTCTCAACAGGCACGGGCTGAGAATTGCGAAAATAAAAGCGCATCCAGATTGCCGAAGCTGTGTAAGGCAATTTGATATCGGATTTCAAATTAGATTTGTAATCAAAATTTTGAAAATCTTTATTTTCCAGCGGCTGAACACTGATTTCAACTTCGGAAGTCAAATCTGTCGGCGAGTCGCTGAGGTTGGACGCAAAATCGATGATAGAACTGCAATTCCCAGATGGGGAAAACAGCTGAAGACAAACAGTTAGAAGCGCTAGGAAGCGAAGGCTTTTCAATTTCATTTTCCCTCTCAAAATATCTGCTTACTGATTTGAATCAAGGAAAAATCACACATCTGGTCGTTTAATTCGCTTTTTTATTTGGTTTCTCATTTTAACAATCATTTTAGCGATCATTCCTTCAACGAAGCCGCCCTATGTTCCTGCTTTTCCACCTGATTTGATGAGAGATTTTCTGATTGTGGCACTTCCATCGACAGTTGACTTCTCTTTAAGCTGGTCTCCTTTTATTTGAGTCAAAATTTCCTGGGCACGAGCTTTGAACTAAATAGATTGGAATCGAATTTTTAATTTACCTCCATATCCACAATACTGGCGTTATGATTTCCGAGATATTACTTTGTCATAGGTGCTTGGCGCAGTGTTAAATGAGTTCTCGATCACGCG
>JAYUCD010000114.1:0-7421 GCA_043740515.1 Bdellovibrio sp.
CGGCCGACCGCATGCCTCAGTTGATGGACGGAGTGGTGCGAGGAATCAGCGGTTATGGAAACTGTGTTGGAGTGCCGACCGTCACAGGCCAAACTGAATTTCATTCAAGCTACAACCACAATATTTTAGTCAACGCGATGGCCGTTGGACTTTTTCGAAAAGACGATTCGATTGCTCTCTCTGGAGCCCAAGGCGTCGGAAATTTCGTTGTCTACGTCGGTGCTAAAACTGGAAAGGATGGAGTGCATGGAGCGGCCATGGCCTCTGAATCCTTCGATGAAAATTCAGAAACCAAAAAGCCAAATGTGCAAATCGGCGATCCGTATTTTGAAAAGCTTCTCATCGAAAGTTGCTTGGCCGTGATTCAAGCGGGTCTTGTCGTCAGCATTCAAGATATGGGAGCTGCGGGTCTCACAAGCTCAAGTTTTGAAATGGCCAGCAAGGGGCAGCTCGGAATGACTCTTGATCTTTCCAGTGTGCCACTGCGGGATTCAAGCATGACGCCCGAAGAAATTCTTTTATCCGAATCTCAAGAGCGCATGCTCTTAATTTGTGAGCCCGGCAAGTACAAAGAGATTCAGAATCACTTTGCTCGTTGGGGATTGGATGCGCAAAAAGTTGGAGAGGTTCTCAAAGAACGCAAGGTGAAGCTGCTCTGGAAGGGCGACGTGCTGACTGAAATGGATCCCGATCTTTTGGTCGAAAATGCACCTTTGTACAAACGACCTTTCGAAATTTGGAATTCCCCAAGGCAGCAGAAAACTTTGCAAGCCTTCAAAGGTCCAGAAAATTTGCTCACCTGGATTCAGGTTGAAATTGAAAAAGCAGAACACGCTGATCGAAAGCCTATTTTTCGCCAGTATGATCAGCGTGTCGGCGCTCTCACAGCTCACGGTGCTGATTCTGACATTGCTTTGTTGCGCTTACCAGATTCAGGACGAGGACTTGCGGTGGCGGTGGGTTGCCGCCCTCAGGTCATGCGCATCGATGCAAGGTTGGGAGCCTTGGATGCGGTTTTTTATCCAGCATTGCAAATGGCAATCAAGGGCGCCAAAGCTTGCGCAGTGACAGATTGTTTGAACTTTGGGAACCCAGAGAAAATTGAAATCATGTCAGAATTCGTGGCTTCTGTTGAAGCGATCAAGGAAGCTTCGCAAGCTTTGCAGGCCCCGGTGATCAGTGGTAACGTCAGTTTTTACAATGAAACAATGGGAGTCAATATCACCTCCACTCCAGCCACCGGTTTGATCGGCCTGAGAAAAGATGTTTTAAATCTACCAAAGGATCGCTTCACCAAAGCTGGCAATACGGTCTTTTTGCTTCACTTCAAAGCTGCAGAGATCAGCGGAAGCTTTCAAACAAAACAAATTTCCAAACAGGCTTTCGCCGGCGAGTTAGTTCCTACTGAAGTCGCTTCATTTCTCAATTGTCTTCAAGAGCTTTCACTTTGCAAAAGTGTTCAAAGTTCGCAAGCCGTCGGAGCTGGCGGCTTGGCACTAGCTCTGGCAAAAATGAGTTTGAATGGAGTCGGAATTGAATCCATTCTTGAGCAGGCCAATCATGAATGGCTGCGCGAAATGTTTTACCAAGTTATCTTTGAAGTCAGTGATCCGGCCGTGTTTCTGAAATCCTGGGAGCAAGCCGCAAACGGCAAAAAATTCAAGACGCCGATTGAAATTTTAGAAATCGGCAAAACTTTAGTTGGAACTTTTTGCTTGGGTCAAAATATACAACAATCGATCAAACCATGGATGACATCGCACGGAGCAGGTTTGCAAAAATTTTTTCAAGGAGTCAGCGTTTGAGTTTCAAACAGGTGAAAAGCAGTTGGAAAGAAGAATGCGGCGTCTTCGGAATTTGGAATCACGAAGAGGCGGCAAGGCTTGCTTACCTGGGGCTCTTTGCTATGCAACACCGAGGTCAGGAATCTGCTGGAATCGTCACCTTGAAAGAAGATGTTCACATTCATCACAAGGGCTTGGGTTTGGTTGGTGATGTGTTCAAAGACGCGGACTTTCGCAGACTTCAAGGCAATACCGCGATTGGCCATGTGAGGTATGCAACCACTGGGCAAAATCTTTTGACCAATGCACAGCCTCTCACCGCCAACTTGGGCTCAGGTCCGGTGGCTGTCGCGCACAATGGAAACATCGTGAATAACGAGGACTTGCGAAAAGAACTTCAATCTCAAGGCGCGATTTTTCAAGGCACCAACGACACCGAAATTTTACTTCATCTGATTTCAAGAAATCCAGACACAGATATTATTCATTGCCTGAAAGAATCACTGCCGAAATTGATTGGGGCTTATAGTTTTGTGATTCTGACTCACAAAGTGATGGTGGGAGTGCGAGACCCGCAAGGTTTTCGGCCCTTGGTCTTAGGCCAAAAGCAAAATGAACAGGGACAGTGGAGTCCCGTGCTTGCTAGCGAAACCTGCGCGCTTGATTTGATGGGAGCCAAATACCTGCGAGAGATTGAGCCGGGTGAAATGTTCTGGGTGGATGCTCAAGGCGAGCATTCGATTCAGTATGCTCAGAAGACGACGCCAGCTCGTTGCATTTTTGAACACGTTTATTTTTCTCGGCCTGACTCAGTCGTCTTCGGGCATTCTGTTTATGAATCACGAAAAAAATTTGGCACCTGGCTTGCCAAAGAAAGTCCGGTTGAAGCGGATGTGGTGATCCCAGTTCCTGATGGGGGAGTGCCAGCGGCCATGGGCTATAGCCTTCAGAGCGGAATTCCCTTTGAATTCGGTATCATTCGAAATCATTACGTCGGGCGAACTTTCATCGAGCCTGTTCAAGCCGTGCGCAGCTTCGGAGTGAAAATCAAATTGAATCCTCAAGCCGCCGTACTGGCTGGCAAGAGAGTGATCGTCATCGATGACTCTTTGGTTCGCGGCACCACCAGCCAAAAGATTCTAGCGCTCGTCAGACAAGCAGGTGCCAGAGAAGTGCATCTTCGGATTGCCAGCCCGCCGACCACTGGACCTTGCTATTACGGAGTCGATACTCCGCAAAAATCGGATTTGATTGCTTCTCATCAGAGTGTTGAGCAGATTCGAAAATTTGTTGGTGCGGACTCTTTAGCCTACTTATCGATGGAAGGTTTATTGAAAGCCTTCAATGAAAAACCAAAAGAAAAAGAAAAATCATTCTGTGCGGCTTGCTTCGACGGCCAATATCCGACACCCTTATTTCATGACCAAAAAATCTAAGCCTGAATCTAAATATCAAGCCAAAGCTTTGCCCGCGCTCAAAAAGGGCGACTTGGTCGATTTGATTTCACCCGGTTCAAGTTCGAGACTTGAAGATGTAGAGCTTTGTCAAAATCTGCTCGAAAGCTGGGGATTGAAAGTGCGCCTTCCGAAGCAGACTTTTTCGAACCACGTTTTTCACTCGAATGAAGATGAAATTCGCTTGAAGCTTTTGAAAGAGGCCCTGCAGGCCAAAGATTCAAAAGCCGTTTGGTGTTTGCGCGGTGGATATGGTTCCAATCGTCTCGTGCCTGAGCTCGGAAAAATTAAAAAACCAAATCAGCAAAAAATGCTCATCGGCTATAGCGACATCACAACTTTGCATCTTTGGCTTTCGCAAGACTGGCAATGGCCCTCTTTTCATGGTCCGCTTCTCGAGTCTTTGATCTCAGGCCGTCTGTCTCAAACTCAAATTGAAGAGTGCAGGCAGGTCGTCTTCGGCGAGAAAAACGAATTGGAATTCAAAATCACAGCGCTGAATGAGAAGGCAAAAAAACTCAAAGAATTGAAATCTACTTTGATTGGTGGAACTTTGCTGGTGATCGAAAGTGCGATCGGCACCAAGATCCATCCGCAATTCGCCGGAAAAATTCTTTTGCTTGAAGAAGTCGGAGAGCGCGGTTACCGCATTGATCGAATGCTGGAGCACCTTCTTCAAGCCGGAGTTTTAAAATCCGTCAAGGCGCTGGTCTTTGGCGAATTCTTAGGCGGTGATGAGCGAGATGGTAAGAGTTACGTGCGATATGCGATTCAAAGATTCGCTGAGCAAAATCACATCGCTTGCTTCGAAGGACTTGAGACCGGGCATGGCAATCAAAATCGGATGATTCCCTTGGGCACGACAGCCAGTTACAAAAATGGAATTCTCAAAGTGGCCTCTGGCCTCCAAGTCGGATCAAACAGCCCCAAGAAGCGAGCCTCTCGATGAGTCTTTCACCGCTTGAGAAAAAATTGGCAAAGCAAATTGAGCCTGCTTTAAAAGCAGCGACTCCAGGAGTGCAGGTCCAAGTTCATTCGGCTGGGAAGAAAATCTGTGATTTGTCGATTGGTGAAACTTATCCTTATTATGATTTGGCATCACTGACAAAAATTATATTTACAGTTCAGGCTTTGATGAAAGCTTTTCAAGAGGGCAAGTGGAATTTGCAGTCCAAAGTCCAAGATTTTTGTCCTTGGTTTTTGCACAAAGAGGTCAGCATCAAAGACTGCCTGACTCACACCAGTGGCCTTGCTTGGTGGCTGCCACTTTATCAAAGTTTGGATCTCTCAACATCCAGCTTGAATCGCTGGACCGAAGGGGCCCGCATTCTTCAAAAATTAGAATTGGAAAAAAAACCTGAGAGTGTTTATTCTGATATTGGATTTATTTTGTTGGGTCATTTGCTTGAAAGTCTTTATTCAGTTCCCCTGCTAGAAATTTGGGATCGATTGAAGAGCGAAAATTATCCGCGCACCACATTGGAATTTCATCCAAATAATATTCTTAAATCTGCGAGCAAGCATTATGCGCCTACGGAAAATTGCACTTGGCGTAATAAAAAACTACAGGGCGAAGTCCATGACGACAATGCATGGGCCTTCGGTGGTGTCTCGAGCCACGCCGGTCTGTTCGGGTCGATTGATGATTTGGGTTGGTACGGTCTCTGTCTACGCAGTCAAATTCAAGGCTTTTCTAAATCTCTCGTCAAAGCTCGCACGGCAAAACTTTTTACCAGCAGAGCTTTGCCATCAGAGAATGGAGATTGGTCCCTCGGTATGATGATGCCAACGGAAGGCAAATCCAGTTCTGGAAAACACTTCTCTGCTCAGTCCGTCGGCCATACTGGATTCACGGGGACTTCATTTTGGTATGATCCCAAACAGGACCTCAGTATTGCTATTTTGAGCAACCGTGTTTATTTCGGTCGCGAAAACAAAGAGTTTGCCTCGCTCCGTCCACAGATTCACAATTGGATCATGGAAGCTCTCAAGCGAACTTAAAGTGACTTCCAGAAGGAAGCCAACTGTGAGTCAACATTCTCCCGATAATAAATCCGCATTTAAACCTGCTTCAACAATCTCGGTCGCTCCAGGTGGGCACATTCATTTGATGGGAATTTGTGGCACAGCCATGGCAAGCCTCGCGGGGCTTTTGAAAGACCGTGGATTTCACATCACGGGAAGCGATCACAATCCATATCCTCCGATGTCGACTCAGCTGGAAAGCCTCGGGATTTCTATTCTCAAAGGTTACAAAAAAGAAAATTTGCATCCATCACCTGATTTTGTGATTGTTGGAAACGTGATTTCGGTTGGCAACGAAGAGGCTCAAGAGCTTCTTCGTTTGAAAATTCCATTTACTTCTTTACCTCAAGCGATGGGCGAGTTCATCATCGCTCAACGACAGTCCATTTGTGTCAGCGGTACGCATGGCAAAACGACAACGACATCGATGATGGCTTGGATCGCTCAATGTTTGCAGAAAGAGCCTGGTTTTTTGATCGGCGGAATTGCCAAAAATTTTTCTAAGTCTTTTCAAAATCCCAAAGGTGATTTTTTTGTGATTGAAGGAGATGAATACGACACCGCTTTTTTTGACAAAGTACCAAAATTTACTCATTACAAACCAAAACAAGTGATTTTCACCAGCTGTGAATTTGATCATGCGGATATTTATAAAGACCTCTCGGCCGTGAAGTCTGCTTTTTCAAGCTTGATGAAGTTGATCCCGGCTGATGGCATTTTGCTGGCCTGCGCTGAAGATCAAAATGTCCGAGAACTGCAAAGTCAATGTGGGGCAAAAAAAAATTGGAGCTATGGTATCAATCGCGGTGACTATCAAGCTCGAGAATTGAAAGTCACTGAGCAAGGCACCGCCTTTCAAGTTTTCTTCCAAAAAAACCAAAAGCTCGGTGATTTCCAGGTCCTTCTGACGGGCGATTATAATATTTTAAATACTCTGGCCGTGATCGGTCTCAGTCATCAAATGGGCTGGGATATTGCCGAAGTCAAAAAAGCTCTGCTCAGTTTTCAAGGTGTCAAACGCCGACAAGAGATTCTCGGCGAGCCCAAGGGGATTTTAGTGATTGAAGATTTCGCACATCATCCGACCGCAGTGAGAGAAACCGTGAAGGGCATCAAAGCTAAATACCCACATCGCAAACTGCTCGCTGTTTTTGAGCCAAGGTCGGCAACTTCTCGCCGAAAAGTTTTTCAAAAAGATTATGTCGATGCCTTCCAACTATCAGATGAGACCCTCATTGCTCAGGCCTTTGATCAATCAAAAATCGAAAACGAAGATCGCTTCTCGACCGAGGAGCTGATCGCTGATTTGAAATCAGGAGGCAAATCCGCGCAAGTCTATCCTAACGCCGATTCCATCGTGATTGATCTGGTGAAAAAATCAAAATCGGGAGATCTGATTCTGATTATGAGCAATGGTGGTTTTGATAATATTTACGCCAAGTTATTAAGCGCACTCAATCACTGAAGATCACGGATTTTTTGTCAGTTGCCGACAATCCAGATCAGATCTCCGGCTTGAATTTTCAGATGTGTATCCGGATTCAAGATTCGTTTACCTTTTCTTTCCAGACCCACGACCAAGCCTTGAGTTTGCTCTCGAATTCCAGATTCGGAGATGGCCTTGCCAAGCAACTGAGAATTGTCTTGAACCAAAAAATTATTGAGGCTGTAGGCGATCGAATCTTCTTTGCCCTCAGCTATGCCTTGCACATGCGAGGTGAAATAGCTTTCTAGATTTTCCAGTTGCTCGTCGTTGCCGATGACAGTGACTCGGTCAAAGGGCATCAAAACTTCGTCCCGACTGGGAGCTGTGAGATGCGCGTCCCAGGGTGCAAGCACCGGATAGGCAGAAAGATGCAAGGACGAGTGGCTATCAATTTGTTTCAAAAAATGATTTTCCAACCAAACATAAATTGTCTGAAGAATCTTGGCCAAAAAATAGCAAAGTGCTAGAGACACGGAAGCGGAAGCCAAAACCAAAACCACATAGAGAATCGGCATAAATTGATAAAGCAATCCGGCAAGCAAAAGCAAAGCGATTAAAAAGCGAAAGTATAAAACTAATTTTTGCAAGGGCTCCAGGAGCTGTTTTTCAATCACTAACGACCAAGATTCCAAAAACCACTTGCGCGAATTTTTTCCTTTCAGTTTCATTTCC
>JAYUCD010000115.1:0-7250 GCA_043740515.1 Bdellovibrio sp.
CGAGCCAAGGGGTTATCCACAAGTAGAATCTTGAAAATTGAAAAAACTGTGGATAACTGAAGAATTTTTGAAATCAAATCGGCGAACTCGCTCTATCTACTCGGTTCATATCTCTCAGCTCGGCATCAGTTTGTTTCGCGGAGCCTATCATCTCCACGGAATCGAAGCGAAATTAAAAAAACAGGAACAGGTTTTTTTCGAAGGTGGCTTGGTTGATGTTTCGGTCGCTTGGCGGGATATTTTTCAAGGACGAATGACTACCGATATCGTGCTCGAGAATGCGCGAGTTATGCTGACTCCTCAAATTCTTGACGCTTTCAAAAAAGCACCCAAGAAAGCGGAAGAAGATTCCAAGAAAGCAGCTAGCAAACTGTTCCCGGTGCGAGTCGAGCGCATCGATATCCACAACTCAAGTTTTCAGTTTGCTGATTTGGTTTCAATACCTGAAGCGGCCCGCTGGAGAATGACCAAGATTGATGGTCGAGCGAGCAACCTGACTCCATCAGCTGAAAATCCACTGACCTTGGTTTCGCTCAAGGGCGCGCTTTTTGATAAAGCGTTTGTTCGCTTGGCTGCTCAGGTGAATCAAATTTCAAAACCCTTGGCTTGGAAAGCTGACGTCGAATTGAAAGATTTTAATCTGCCTGATGCTAACGGCTGGTTGATCCAGAAACTTCCGCTGACTTTTTCCGCCGGCAAATTGGACCTTTTTTCAGAGGTCAAATCTGAAAATGATAAAATCGAAGGTTATGTGAAACCATTTTTCAAAAAGGCCGTAGTGATTGCTCAGCAACAACATTTTATCAGCCTGAAGCATTTTGGAATTGAATTATCCACGGCTGCAATCAACTTGATTTTGCGAGACTCGGCGACCCACACTTTGGCGACCAAAGCTCTTTTTTCATATGAAAACGGCGAATTCAAATTGAACTCGGCCAAAGCAATTTCAGATGCAATTAAGAATGGCTTTTCGGAAAAAATTCCCGAAGGGATTGACGATGAAATTAGCTTAACCAGGGACAATCAAAAAAAATTTACACGCTCGCAAGGAGATAAACCATGATCAATCGATTTTTCAAACTGCTTGTTTTATTCGCGATGGCTGCAGCCTGCTCTTCCAAGCCAACCACTGTAGCAACTAAAGATGAAGTGCCTTCCGCTAAACTTTTGCAAACACAACCTCAAGCAAGCATGTTAGCCAAAGAAGTGGCCGCCGAACAAGACGCACCTTATGTCGCGGAAATTTCTTTTGCCAAGGGATCGACCCACCTAAATGCTGGTGCCAAACAAAAGTTGAGACGTCTTTTCCAAAGTGTTGAATCAACGAAACAGGTCAAAACTGTTCGTGTGGTGACTTGGGCTGATCAAGATTATCCTTCCAAGCAAGCAAAGAGGTTGGACTCAAAGCAGATTGAAATCGTCAATAATCGCAACGATGAGATCAAACGTTTCCTTCAGTCTGAACATCAGGATATTCCTTTGGATCTTCACAGCATGGCCGAACGTCCAGGAGCTATGAAAGATCTGCTGGGTACGGCTGATTCTCGCATTAAGAAATCATTTGAATCAGCTGGGATCCCGACTACTGATTTGGCTCAGAAAACTCCTTCGAAAGCTTCAAAAGCAATCGTCATGTTGGTGCTCAAGAAAACGAGCAAATAGGCCGATTGAAAAGAGTCATGTTGAGAGACTCACACATCGAACAAAATGCTATCAATCGCTACCGAATGTTGATTCTCAACGGAACTTTCGTCTATCCGATTTGGAGCTTCGTCAATTCTGAAGTCCAGGCCTCGGGTGCTGATCCATTGTGGATCCGCCTGTTGATTTCCGGATTCATGGCAGGAATCCTGGGACTGAGTTATCTGATTCCTGGAAAGCGCAATTTTCTCAGTTGGGGATTGATTAGCAGCGGCTGGATTCTCACGCTTCACACCATTTGGATTTGCTGGCAATCCCAGCTTTCGTCTCAGATTCTCTGTGGGCTTTTAATCTGCGCCTGTTGTTTACTCAATATTTTACCGACTCGAAAATCGACGATCGCTCTTGCGCTTCCCTATGCGCTTTTTGGAGCGGTGGTTTTATTTGTCGACCACCATTGGCAAATCCACCCTGTTGTGGTGAATTTTATTTTGTGGTCTGCTATCGTTCCATCGGTTTCGGCGAACTTTACAAGGCTGCAGAATTTAAATTTATTGAGTCTTTTTCAAAATGAGTCGAAAGCCCTGGTCAAAAGTATGAGCGAAGGCTTGATGGCTTACTCGGCTGATGAGCAACTGATTGCCGTGAATCCAGCAGCAAGTGCAATTTTAGGTATCCCAATCGAACAATTCCCTTCTCAGTTTTCGACAGCAGATTGGGTTTGCTACAATGAGGACGGTCGGATGATGAACCAAGTTGAAAATCCAATTCTCCGAGTTTTTCTCGATAAAAATCCTTTGCGCAACCAAGTGGTTGGAGTCACTCGACCAGATGGCGCCTTGGTGTGGCTGAAAATGAATGCTTCGACCTTTCAAAATTCGATGGAAGCGAAGGACCTGTCGGTTCTTTTCACTTTCACTGATATTTCGGATTCGAAAAAATCCCAAAAAATGATCAACGAGCAGAAAATGCGTCTGGATTCTGTTGCCAAGATGGCGGCTCTTGGAGAAATCGCTGCAGCCGTGGCACATGAAGTAAACAATCCGCTGGCGATCATCGAAGGAAAGGTCTTCAACATGCTACGGGGACTGAGAAATAATAAATTGGCGGAGCCAATTGAAACTTCTTTGGAAAAAATTTCTGCCACTGTTTTTCGAATTCAGCGAATCACCAAAGGCCTGCAGGCATTTTCCTATGGTGGCAATGAAGAAACGCCCTTTAAGAAAATAAAATTTGCAAATTTAATCGAAGATGCCCTGGGCTACTGCCAAGAGAAAATTCGAAAAAACAATGTGAAGATCAAAATCAATTGCGATTCCCATTTAGAGCTGGAATGTCGTATGGTGCAAATCTCTCAGGTGCTGATCAACCTCGTCCAGAATGCCTGTGATGCAACCGCGTCGCATGAATCTCCTTGGATTCGAATTTGGGCCCGCAGTGCCCATAATCTTTTGGTTGTCACCGTGACCGATTCTGGCAGTGGTATACCAGAAAATATTCGAGATAAAATTATGCAACCTTTTTTCACGACCAAAGAAATTGGCGAAGGCACTGGGCTCGGTTTAAGCATTTCCCAAGGTCTTTTGAATTCTCATCTGGGTCGAATCTGGGTTGACCCTTCATTTAGCAATACCACATTTGTTGTTGAGCTGCCGCTCGAGCAAAACCAACTTAAAAAGTCCGCCTGACTTACAATGATTGAGAAAACTTGTTAAGCTTTCTGCCAGAGGAAAGCTTCCGTATGGCTCGAAATTTAAAACAAAAAGCAATTGAGGCAATTCACCACCAAGTAATTTTGCTGGTCTACCCGATTGATAACCGACCAGCTCCTCCCTCCATTTGGAGCGAACTTTATCCGCGCACTAAGATGCGTTGGGAGTGGGATGACAATGGAGATTCCCGAGTGGCTGATCTTTGGCATCTTCGTGAAATTCTTTCCAAGTCAAAAGAGGTCGTCTATGCAAAGTGGTACCAGAACCGCGCCACATTTTTTTCGCCGCCCGTGTTTCAAGCCCTTTATAAAAAAACAAGGGCTCGGCGGCCCGTCAGGTGGAGAGCCGAGAGCGATGAAATTCTGGAAATTCTGCAGATGGATTCGCCTTTGTCGACCAAACAAATCAAACTGGCAGTGAATCTTCAAGGCAAACTGCTCGAGTCTATTTACGAAAAATCAATGCGGCCTCTCTGGCAGCATTTTGATATTGTCGGTTTTGGCGAAATTCAAGACAGCAGTTTTCCGTCATTGGCCGTCGGGGCAACTTCGACTTTGTTTGAGGATTTGGTTTTAGATTCGAAGCAGCTATCGACCAAGCAAAGTGAGAAAATTTTTGCAAGCTTTTTGCCCGAAGGCAGTCTCTGGCGCAAATTTTGGAATCGCTGCTACCCGAGCTAGAATTTTCTCAAAAAGTGGCAGGAGTAGCCGTTCGGATGCTTTTGCAGGTAATCCTGGTGCTCTTCTTCAGCCTGAGCTGAAATTCCGTAAGGCGTGACTTCTGTCACGATTGGCTTTTTCCAAAAACCCATTTTTTCGATTTCTCGTATTTTTTTTAAGGAAATTTCTTTTTGTCCAGGGCTGAAATAAAAGATTGCCGATCGATACTGAGAACCGATGTCATTCCCTTGGCGATCTTCGGTTGTCGGATCATGCATGCGAAAAAAAACATCGAGAATTTTTTCCAATGAGGTTTTGCTCGAGTCAAAATGAACTTCAACTGATTCTGCATGGCCCGTTCTGCCAGTTTTCACGTCAGTGTAGCGAGCGTTTTCCAGAGTCCCGCCGGCGTAAACGGCCGCGGTGGTCTCAACTCCGGGAATTTGCCTTAAAATCTCTTGAGCACCCCAAAAACAACCTGTTGCGAGAATGATTCTTTCCATTCCGATGTCATATCAAAATTCGTCGTTTTAGGAAGTGTTTTTTGCTGATTGGAGCTTTCGATCTAGCAAGGCAATGCCCTTGCAGATTGACAGGCCGAAGCTTTGGCTTTAAACCCCCTGTTCCCTTGTTTTATTTGCTGTTCGAAGTTGTTTGCATCTGTTTGTTGGAGGTCTGCTTTGAATTCTCTTGGACGACATATTTTGGTTGAGTTTATTGGTTGCAATTCAGATATCTTGAACGACGTTGCAACCACGGAAAAGGGAATGATCGAAGCAGCGAAAGAGGCTGGGGCAACAGTGATTCAATCGACTTTCCATCACTTTTCTCCTTATGGAGTTTCTGGTGTGGTGGTGATTCAGGAGAGCCATTTGGCGATCCACACGTGGCCGGAATACCAATACGCAGCGGTTGATCTCTTCACGTGTGGTACGAGCGTCGACCCATGGGTGTCCTTTGATCACCTGAGAGCGGTCTTTCAAGCGCAAAACTATTCAGCCCTGGAAATGTATCGCGGCTCGCTGTCAATGCTCACTCGAGCCGAGTACAAGCTCGAAACCAGCCGCGAAGAAATGAAGAAAAAGGTGGGGCCAAATTTTCAGCGTAGCATGTGGTTCACTGACAAGGATGAAAACCATGCGCTTTCTTTGCGCTACACGAAGGATGTTCTTTTCAATAAAAAATCAGATTTCCAGACGGTGCGAGTTTACGACACCGAAGCATATGGAAAAATGCTTGCGATTGACAACATGATCATGTGCACTGAGCGAGACGAAGCTCATTACCATGAGATGATCGTTCATCCCGCCATGCAATTGCATGCAAAAGCCAACAGTGTTTTGGTGATCGGCGGCGGCGACGGCGGAACCATTCGAGAAGTGCTCAAATATCCCACGACCGAAAATGTCACCATGGTGGAAATCGATGAAGTGGTGATTGAAGCTTCTAAAAAGTTTTTACCTACTCTTGCTTCGGAATTTTCAAATCCAAAACTGAAATTGCAGATTGGTGACGGCATCGATTTCGTGGCTAAGGCGAAAGACCAATCCTTCGATTTGATCATTGTGGATGGCTCAGATCCAGAGGGGCCAGCCAAAGGCTTGTTCTCCGAGCAATTCTGGAAAGACTGCCAGCGCTGTTTGCGCAGTGACGGAATTGTCGTCACTCAAGGTGAATCCCCTATGTTTCACCAGAGCACTTTTGTCGAATTGAATCAGTGTTTGAAGGGAATCTTTGGGGCTAAACAAGTTCACACTTCGCTTTTCTATGCGACCACTTATCCGACTGGGATGTGGAGTTTGCAAATGGCTGTGAAGGGCCAAAAACATCCGACCAAAGATTTCGATTTAGGCGCGGCTCGAATCTTTTCTCAGTCGAAGGGTTTGCATTATTACAATGAAAACATTCACCAAGGTGCCTTTCAGCTCCCTACCTTCGTTCGGCAACTGATCAACGAGATGTAAGTGTTTCGTTTTGAGAAATTGCTGCTTCTTGCACTGATTTGATACCGCAAAAGATGTCAGTGAGACTTGGGCAAAAGTGCTGTTCTTCTCAACTTGCCATCTTTAGACTGAAAGCAAACCATCTGTTCAATTCACTCCAAACGCTGCGTTTGTGGAATCAAGGAGTAACAATGGCGCAAAAATTCACTGGTCAAAACGAAAGCTCGCAAAAGAACATCGCGATCGTAAACAAGTCGGTTTTCCTTTTGGCAGCGATGGGTATTGCCTTTGCCTACCTGATGTTCAATCTGATGGGCGCTTGATTTAGTGGCAATCCGTTAGTTTTTCTAACCTAGCTCCGTGAAAAGTATTGGCCTTATCAAGACTCCATGGCGGATAAGGGTAAAAAATAGCTTCAGCACACTGTCCCTCTTTCACCACCGCCCATTGACGATCCTCCGACGAAGCCGTGACGATTTCACCATTGGGTTCTTTGATCGCTACCGCAAATGAGTAAAGCTGAGGATTCACCTTCCCCGAACCATCCGTTTGCATCAAAGCCACATTCAGTTCCACTCGCTCAACTTTTTCAATCACACCTTTGACCCTGCGGGAAAAAATGTAGGTGTAAAAATTGACGAAAATGTATCCAGCTAAAATCAAAAATAAAACAACCAGGAACATCTGTAGAGTTTTTTTGGCAGAACCCACTCGGCCTCCTTTTGAAAACATGATTAAACACTCAAAAACCCAAAGAAAACAGAAAAAGCAGGCTTTGTTTTGCGTCAAGGATTTCAGCGGACAAGAAATCCCCCTTGTGCGATCTTGCTGGGATGAAAGATTCCATTTTAACCGGTTATTTAGCGCCTGAAGGATTCGAAAAAGAATTGCGCGCTGAAATCGGTCTGCATCCTGATCTGACTTTGCAAAAAGAATTGCAGCGTTTGTTGCTTGTTGATGGACCTTTAAGAGACTTGGCATTTGCACAGAATCGTTGGGAAAATATGCAAATCGCGCACTTTGACTCGATTTCCCAGGCTGCTCAGGTTCTGAAGAAAAATGGAAAGCTTTGGTCTCTTTACAGCACTGATTTCCACAGGCGAGCAAGCCTAATTCAAGAGCAACTGCTGAAACTCAAAACGGGGGCGCAGATTTTCCGAGGTCCCAAGCCCGATCGGAAGCTCGGCGCATGGACCCTGGAAAATGAAAAAACACTGTGGTTCAGCTTAGCGACGGATTCAGTCTATCCCTTAGGCGAAGTTCAGTTTCAAGAAGACAAATCGGCTCCGTCACGA
>JAYUCD010000116.1:0-4633 GCA_043740515.1 Bdellovibrio sp.
CGAGCCAAGGGGTTATCCACAAGTAGAATCTTGAAAATTGAAAAAACTGTGGATAACTGAAGAATTTTTGAAATCAAATCGGCGAACTCGCTCTAGATAATAAAAAATTATTGCGAAACTGAATTACGGGGAGGCCCCAGCCGCGTTCACTTATAAACCATCGATCAATTTCGATTGGTGGAACCAAAGGAGAACGTGTGCAACACCCAAATAAAATCAGACTGGCTGACTACATTCGGAAGAGTTCCGAGACACTGACAGATGTAGTTGAAAGTATCACTTCCGGAAAGTTTCGTGCTGTCGGCCTAGTCACAGCAGAGAGGTCCGACAAAGTCGTTAGCTGGTGGGAGCCAGCCTTAAACGCTGAAGAAGAGTTCTCTTGGGCTTTGGGAACCGGCAGAACGACGGTTTCTTTAAAGTTCAAAGACCCCGAAGACAGTTCCGACTCTCCGGAGCCTTTCGAGCGTGAACTTCGACTTCAAGACGTCATTCTAGAAGTTTCGAAATGTCCAATGGACGCCAACATTAAACCTAAAAAAATGAAAGTGAAAATCGATCTTCGCGATCATTCTATCACTTGGGGATCAGCGAAGGTAATGCTTGATGCAACATCATGTGCGGTTCTCATAAAAATTTTCAGGCATTCGCAAACAAGCTCTATCGGAATCAAAAATTGCACTGTGATCAACGATCTAAACATTACAGGCTACGACTCGATCAAAAAACTATTTCGAGGACGAGAGCGGATTTCAATTTTCAAAAGATTTTTGATCCAGGATTCCCGAGGCCACTATTCATTTCGACAAAACAAATACATCGTAGAATTC
The DNA here is from genome assembly GCA_043740515.1 of Bdellovibrio sp. GTDB lineage: Bacteria > Bdellovibrionota > Bdellovibrionia > Bdellovibrionales > Bdellovibrionaceae > 21-14-0-10-47-8. The sequence continues at coordinate 828 of JAYUCD010000116.1, forward strand.
GTTGGCGAAACTTGTCGGAATAATCCGACCGATGTTCGTGTGACCTGAGATCTTAAGGCTTAACTTTGCTCCATCAACAAGTCGTTGGTGGAGAGTGTCCTCCTAAAATTTAAAGTGCGCGCGGCACTGCGCGCACTAGAGGAGGCTTTATGCCAATGAATACACAGGCGAAGAGATATTACCAAAAACTTGGAAAAACGGAGGATGAACTCCAGGCACTTGAAAATCGCGCGTGCGCACTGCCCAACCCGCCAGGAAAAAGCGAACGACGACCAACTCTAAGGGGATGGGTTAAAGAAGTTTGCGAAGTTAGGTGGAGCGACGGCCAAAAGACGATTACGCCTCAGCAAGCTTTTGAGTGGGTAAAAGAAAACAAAGACTACGCGGCGAAGGATTGTAAGGGAATTGCAGATGTCATGGGGGAAGCGCAAGGCGGCTTATTCTTAAAGCTTTTTCAGCCATGGACCAAAAAACGCGAATTCATCATTCCCGATCCTAAAATTTATATTGAATGGTACCAGGGGGACGTTCCTCTCGCCGAAAGTTATTACGGCCAAGAGCACTTTGATCATCTTTGCCTCTCCGAGCTACGCAAGGAGAAAACAACTTTTTTTGATGGCCGTGACGTGAGCGAAGGGAAAGAGGTCGAACAATGAAAAACGTAGAAGACTTCTGCCTTTTTATGGGCGGCAAAGTAAACAATTACGACGGTATTTTGGCCGATTGGTATTACATGGGTGTTCTTGAAATTCTTGAATCCCGCGCAAATCAAAATTCCATTTCGCGCGAGGAGCTTGCGGTTTGTCGAGCGGTCACCAAGATATTCTTCTGCAAACTTCTAGAAATTATTCCTGAAAACCGACTGGTTAAAAAGAAACAACCAGAGGAAAGGTTTTTAATCAAGGCTACAGATGCGATTGTCGAATTGAATCGATCTCTTGAGCCAAACATTAAAAAAGCTATAGACCAGTTCCTTGCTACCCATGAAACCAAGGAACTGACATGGGCGTAAACGAATCACTAATCGAGATAATCAACGATGAGACGCTACTCTTCACAAATAGGAGTGGCGACACTTTCGCAAGGGTGAAGTCTAGTGGCATTGGCTTGACCACTCCAATTCGATCAGAACTTTTTAGATTTTGGCTGGGACGCAACGTTTTTGAATCGAAGGGTTCGTACCCAAATGAAAATGCGATGCGCGAGTCGATTGCATATGCCGAAGGGAAAGCTCGTGCTGACGGTTTGGTCCATGAGGTGTTCTGCAGGCTCGCTGGAGATCATCATAGAATCTTGATCGATCTAATAGACGAAAAAGGTAGCTACGTCGAAGTGACTGCTGATGGCTGGAAAGTCGTCGAAGGCTCACCTCCAGATGTGTTTTTCATTCGGAGAAGCAGCATGCTCGAAATGCCAAGACCGCAACAAAATGGCAGCTTGGAACAACTACGAGACTTGCTGAATCTCAAAGATGAAACAGACTGGAAGCTCCTGGTAATGTGGCTTGTCGGCGCAATGAATCCGAAAGGTCCATATCCAATATTAATGTTGAATGGTGGACCGGGAACGGCCAAGTCCACGACTTCTTCAATCCTGAAGAGGCTGATCGATCCCTCTGGGGCGCCACTGCGAAGTCTCCCGACAAGCGAACGTGATGCGATGGTCATGGGACAAAGCGCACGAGTACTTGTTTTTGATAATGTCAGTCACATGTCAAACGATACGGCTGATCTCTTTTGTCGAATTGCTACGGGTGCGGGTTTCGCAGTTCGCAAACTGTACACAGATTCAGACGAGAAGGTCATTTCAGTTATGCTAGCGAATATTTTCAATGGAATTCCAGACTTTTACTCTTCTCGAAGTGACCTCGTGGATCGCTCTGTAGGCATTACGCTTAAAAGTATATCGTCGAAGGACAGGAGAAGCAGCAAAGACATCGAAGCAACTTTCGAGAGCAAGAAAGGATTGCTCTTCGGGGCTTTGCTAGATGTCCTCGTTTCTATTTTGCGGTGCCTTCCCCACGTAACCTTGCAAAGCCGACCACGCATGGCCGACTTCGCTGAGTTTGTGACGGCAGCCGAGAAACATTTCAACTGGAGCGATGGTACGGTTGTTACGTTGCTCGATCAGAATCAACGAGAGGCCGAAAGTATGATTCTGGAAAATTGCGTGTACACCGACATCATTAAAGAGCTGGTCTTTCACAAAGGAAAAGAATGGACAGGCTCGGCAAAAAAGCTGTTGGAAGAAATCGAAGAAAGAATTGGAGACGACCAGCGAAAGAAACGTCAGCTGCCTCAATCTCCCGGTGCTCTATCAGGATCGCTTCGAAGGTACACTCCTGCTTTTGCGTCGATAGGCATTGAAATCGACTGTGATGGCAAAACTTCGGGATCAAACTCGAAACGGGTTATTTCGATTTATAGATCGCGTTTCCCCGGCGATAAGCCTCGCCAGATCCCGAGCGCCCGAAAAGACCAGGACAAAGAGCTTCAAGGTAAGTTTCCTGCAGAAGCATTACAGGCGTTGCAAGAGGCAGAACCTGAAAAGATAAAACCAACTTGTTTTGGTGATCCGAACAGATTTGAGAGAAGTTCCGACTTATGCTTGTCTTGTCCTGTGGAATTTGATTGTGAGAAAGAGCTGGATGCCCTAGTCCCATCGCCAGTGGAGGGAAACGATGAACACTTTCATTGATTACCTCCTGTATCTTGAAGCATCGAAATTTTGGGGTGAAGTGACTTTGCATTATAAAGACGGATGCATTCAATTACTCGATCAGAGGCAAAAACTAAAACTTAAACAAGTTACAGAATCTCAGAGTAGGAACAACCACCTAGAATCTTGTGCGCAGACAGATGGTCGCCATGAGCCAAAGTTGTTTACTAGTAAAAATTTGTAGTCGATGTATGACAAGTCTTCCAGGCGACTGTTTTCATTCAAAGGGCAGTCGCCTGGATTCTCGATGCAAGTCATGCGTATCGTCAGCGAAACGCGAAATCTACCTGAGAAAAGTTCGCCGTGTTAAAAATGTTCGGAGACGATTCAGCCAAACATTAATTATAGACTCGACTGAGTTCACGAACTCGCCGTCCAGAGTTTGGCTTGAAAAGACGCTGAAAGACTTTTGGTATCCAGATGAATGAAACTCCGAAAAAGTTGGTCGGGGCCGCTTACGGGCGCGTCTCGACCGACGCCCTTGCAGAAACAGAACACGGCTCGCTGGAGCAACAGCGCCACCTTGCCAAAGACTGGGCCGAAATGCTCACGCGCAAAACTGGCATCAAACATCAGATCGATTATTTCTTAGAAGATGCAGCGATCTCGGGAGCAACGGAAAATCGACCGGCTTATCAAAAACTTTTGAATCTGATTCGACAGCGAAAAATTTCGTTCGTCATTCTTAAGGAACTCTCGCGAGCAGGAAGAAATCTTCAGTCACTTCTAAATCTGAAAACTTTGACACAAGAAAATGGGGTGGCTCTTCACATCCGGGGGCTACCAGACATTGACCTATCGACTGCCACCGGTGAGATGATGCTTTCTTTCATGGGCGCACTCGCCCAGTATGAACGCGCCCAGTGCATTCAGCGGGTGAAGGACAACACTCGCAGCGCAGCTCTGAACAACTCAAAAATCAACGGAGGTCCCGTCGTACTCGGATTCGATCGCATCGACGGCAAAAAGGGATTCTGGAAAGTGAATCCATCGGAAATGAAGAGCGTCATCACCATCATGGAAATTTTCTTGGAGACCGGCAGCCTAAAGTTCACCGCGCTCGAAGCGCGACGGCTTGGAATCAAGCC
>JAYUCD010000117.1:0-4898 GCA_043740515.1 Bdellovibrio sp.
CGCAAGCTACCGAGGCCAGTAAAAAGACAATCGCATTTCCGACAAAATATTTTCGCAAACCAAAAGCGGCTGACAGAGCGCCAGTCATTGGAATCACGATAATTTCAGCAATCAAATAGGAAGTTGTGATCCAGGACCCTTCCGTCATACTCAAAGACAGAGCGCCTTGAATTTCGCGGAGTGAGGCATTGATCACTTGAATGTCGAGTATAGCCATGAAAGCGCCGAGAGAGGCGCCAAGGACTGCGGCCCAATCTCGCCAGGTGACCACGTCTTTTTCTAGGCTGGAATCATTTGGTGAGTTTGGGTTCACGTGTGTCCACCTTCACTTGTACAGACATTCCGGGTTTCAAAGAGAAACCTGGGTCGATGGATCGATCGATCGAGATTTTGACTGGAATTCTTTGCACAACGCGCGTGAAATTGCCGGTTGAATTTTCGGGTGGAAGAATGCTCAGCTTAGCTCCGCTCGAAGGGAAGATCGACTCAAGAACCCCGTGCATTGGGTGATGTGGAAAGCCGTCAATTTCAATGGCGACTTGTTGTCCGATTTTAAGTCGTTCCAATTGAGTTTCTTTGAAGTTGGCTTTTATCCACTGCTCTGAGTTGTTGACGAGAATAAACAAAGATTGCCCCGGCTGGATGACTTGTCCTATTTGTGCGGAACGTTTGGCCACAATGCCGTCAGCGGGTGCTAATATTCTCGTGTAACCGATTTTGATTTCAGTCCCCTGCCTGTCAACTTCGGCCGCTTTCAGACTGGCTTGAGCGTTTTCAAAATCGAAATCTGAAATCGCTCTAGTGCGGTGGAGAGTTTGAGCTCGGTTGAAATCGAGCTGAGCTTTTTCGACTTTCATCTGTTTGAAATTTTTCTCGAAGAGAAAGTCGCTGTCATCAATCAGCAGGAGAACTTCGCCTTTCTTGACGGGAGTTCCCTCTCGGACCAAGACCTGCTTCACAGCCCCTGGGACCTTGGTGCTGATCGGATAGAAATCCGCCTCGATGTAAGCATCATCTGTGGTGACGAATTTCTCGAGATAAGAAAACCAATAGTAAGAGTAACCACAGATGGCGGCCAAAGATAAAAAGAGAATGCTCAAAGGCAAAAAACTCCAAAACTTCCGAGGTGGAGGCTCAATTGGCTTCTGTGTAGGGAGAATTTTCAGTGCGGGCTCTGCCATGAAATTAAATCGGATAATCGATCCAAGGGCTAAAGCCGTGTTTCTGTTCTTGGACCAAGGTCTCAGTCGTTCGATGGAATCTTATTATAGCTATTTCAAAACGAGACTCGCGCTCAGAATTAGATGTCGATTAGAATTGAGCTTCCATGTGGAAAATTTGCGCTGCTTCAATTCTATTTTTCAGCCTAAAGAGCTTTTGTGTTCTCACCAAGGCCGAGTCTTTGGAAACATTGAAAACTCAAGGCATTCGTTGGAGGCAAACCGAGTTGTTGACTCGGGAAGCGGAGCTGACCCACAAAATGGCTAAAGCCGCGCTAGCGCCGCATCTGGAAATCGCCGGCCGAGAGCTTGCAACCAAAGCCGACCTGACAAATTATGGTTTTGCCGATCCGGGACCTCTGCAAATTGTTTCTTTCGGAGGGGTATTTGCTCAAGGCGAAGTTCATCTTTTCAACAAGAAAAATTTCTATCAAGAAGAGGCCGCTCGTACCAACATCGAGTTGCAAAAGCAGACCACATTGCAATATCAAAATGATCTTTCCTTTTTGATGCTGGCGACCTACGTCAATTGTCAAAGATTAGGTGAGCGAGTGAAAGTATTTGAGAAAAATATCGACAGAGACCAACAGATTGTTGAGATGGCTCAAAGTAAAGTTGCTGCCGGAGTTGGATTGGAAACCGACTTGATGAGAGCCAAGGGAATTGTCGGTTTTGACAATCTTCGAAAGATTGATGCCAAAGGCGATCTAGACAAATGCCGAAAAGATTTAGCCAACACAATGGGTTTGCCAGATTTGAAAGACGAATTGGAGCCGCTGAACTACAAAGCTCTTCATCTGAACACCACAGATCCTTTTATGAAAACGGGGATTGACGATCGGCCCGATGTGCGGGCCTCGCTATTAACTGTTCAGGCGGCTAAAAGTTTAAAGCAATCCTCAAAAGCTGAGACTTTACCGACAGTTCAATTGCTGGGTGAGATTGGTTACGGAGGCAATAGCTTGACTTCGAAAAATGGTGGCAATCTTCTCGGCGGTGTCGGTTTGCAAATCAAACTTCCGTTCCTTGATGGCGGCTACTTTGATGCCAAAGCAGAACAAGGAAAACTGAATCTCGCTAAGGCAGAACTGCAAGCGACTCAAGTTCGAGTCGAAGCAGAAGGTCAGATTCAGGCTGCACTTTCCAAATTGAAAACGACGAAAAATGCGGCGGACCTTGCAGAAGAGCAGGTTCAGCTGGCGCAAGAGGAATTAAAAATCACTCAGCATCGTTTCAAATCCGGTGCTTCCAGTGGACCGGATCTGGCCGCTTCGCAAAATAATTTATCCAATGTTTTGTTAAACCAAATCGAAGTTATATCAGCCAACGAGATTGCCAAAATAAATTATTATCGCTCAACTTCGGATTTATCTTTTTACGTCGCTCAAGATGCTGGTGCTCAGGATTCAGGCAAGCAATGATTTGGGCTTCACTTGCGTCTTTTTTTTTATTTTCAGGGTTTGCACAAGCGCAAAGCAAAAATTTCAAACAAAAACAAGCTCCGCCAGCGATTGAAGAGAAATATGCAATTGAAAATGCCGATTCGACCGGGCAGCTGTCCAAATATTTTCGTGAGAACAATTGCACTGAGATTTTAAAATATTTTAAAGACAAAGATCTGCTGAAGCTCAGCCCCATTGAGCTTTCAATCGATGCCTACTGTGAGCCACCCGGTAAAGATCCAGACAAAATGTTTAAATATGCCGAAGAAAAAAGTCCGGACGATGATACTATTTTACTTCTGCATGGTCGATACCGCTGGAAAAAGTATATGCTCAGCGCTGATGAGATTTGGGGAAAACTTGCAGCACGCACTCATGATGAAAAAATGAAAGAGATGGCTCAGCAGTATTTGGATGGTGCGGGGAATGAAGCCGAGGCAGGCATGGGCTTGGCTGATGGGCGTTATGGAGCTTTTCAAATCGGCTATGCGCAAGAGAGCAATCCCGAAGGACTGCCTATTTCCGATTCAACTTTATCTAAAAATTATTCAGATTCTACTTTGTGGGGATTTTCATCGGCTTTGAGATCGGAGTACGAATTTGGATTCATCGATTGGAATGGCTCGCTGACTGGCACTCAGTACAATACAGCATCAGACGCCAATCAGACGTATTTGGAGTTTGGACCCCTCTTTGGAATGCAGGGAAGTCAGGAGCAGTTTTTTTTATTCAAGCCGAATGCCAGCGGCTTAACTATAGACGGAAGACTTTTCTATGCTTCCGGCGGAATTTCATTGGGCGAGTTGTGGCAATTCAAAAACTCGGAATATAAAATTTTATTTACCACCTATGCCGATCGATACTATCCACCCGAACTTCAAGCTCAGCAGGGAGTCCATTACCGAATTGAGCAAAAATCGGATTTTCGCTTGGGCGCCTCGACTTTGTCTTCAGATTTTTATTGGGAGAAATCGAATGCCACGCAGGATATTACGCCGACCTCAATGATCCCTTACACGAACAATACGGGGACTGGGGCTCTTAGCTATCAGTGGGCTGGTAAGCAGCTCATCTTGGGTGCGAATGTATCCTTCTCGGTTCGCCAGGACGAATCTGAATCGCAATATTTTGATTCAGGCGGGATCTTTCGAATTAAAAAACGTCGAGATTTGATTTATGGAATGGAACCCTGGTTGTCTTGGAGGATTTCAAACGAAGCCACAGCTGTTCTCTTTTACACGAACACGAGGACGACCAGTAATATGGGTCGAACCGACATCATCGACAGAAACGTAAACAATTCCCTGATCGGAAGTTTGTTAAAGCTGAATTTTTAATCGAATTTAAATCCCTAGCCACCGTCAAATGGCGTGACTGGCAATCTAAGCTATGGATTAGTGAACAGGTCGTTTCGCTTCTTTTTTGTGATGAGAGACAGCACCTGCATGCGCTAGTTTTCGAGTTTTGGCGGAAGTCGAAGCTACTCCAGCAGATTTTTTTCTGTTGCCGGCTTGGGCTTTCTGGCTCTGGCGATGCCTATTGAAGTCACCGCTTTTCATTTCCGAGGCATGATCGGAAGAGATCTTGCCTGCTACGGCTTCGTGCAAGTCTTCAGCCTGACTTAAAAAAGGAAATGCTCCCAAGATCAGCATGATCATCAGTTTTTTCATAAAAACCTCCTCTATCTGTATATCATTTCGTCGTTCCCTTGAAAAAGCTAGAGTCAAAAATCTTAATTCTCTCACGGGTGACTAGAGGGGGATTTATTTCAAGATGGGACGATCAAACTGAGACTTCCTTAAGGTTTTGCTCAAGTCAGAACTCCCCAATCTCTATTGTTTGCTTTGCGTAGATTCGCCTCTAAATAATTTCTGTTTGAAAGAAAAACAAAGGCTTGGCATTTTTCGATTTGTCAGTCTGCAGTTACGAAACAAGGGTCTGTGTTTTGCTTTTCACGACTGAGTTCGAGCAACCTGCGAAATCAATTCGCAACAAAACACCATGAAGGAGATTCTATGATTCAATTGAAAACACGCGTAACTGAGTGGGGCAAAGTCCTCGGCTTGTCGGGAGCTTTAGCACTAGGATATGGCGCTCAAAGCTTGGCTGTAGATTTCAATTCTTTGAACCCAAACCTTACTCCGCCGCCTCACGATCAGGGTAAAGACAAAGGCCAAGACCAGCAGGGTCAGCCTGGGCAAGATCAATCGCAGCGACTGACTTTGACAGCTCGTTT
>JAYUCD010000118.1:0-13649 GCA_043740515.1 Bdellovibrio sp.
GATAATTTTCCAAATTTAAGTTTTGAAAAAACGCCTCGTCTGGATTCGATCATGGGCGTGGCTTTGGGTCTGGCCATCGAAGGCTTGAAAAAGCCAAGAAATCCAGCTCTCAATTTCATGCGTGGCGAGTTTGCTAAGCAGAATACTCATTTCAAAGCATTCTGGGGACGCTGGGGAAGTACGATTCAAGTCGGTTCCGCAATGTTTGTGGTTTTCTTTATTTACTCGGCCTTAAGGGATTCGACTGCCGCTGATCTTGCCGATCGCAGCACGGCGGCCTTGCAAACCCAAGCCAAAGAAGTCGCGAAGCTTCCAAGCAAAATGCAAAACGAATCTGGCGTGAAAAAATTTATCCGTGATCAAAACAAACGAACTTCAGAAATGCGAACCTTGTCGGGTCTTGCAAAAATGAATTCAGCTTTGGATGTGATGAGAAAAATTAGCGATTCGATTCCAGGAAAAACCATGGTCAATCTCGACGTCAGCAAACTGAGTGTGAAAGAAGATTTGGTTCAATTTGAGGGAGTGGTTTCAGATGCAAAACAATTTTCTATCCTCGAGTCAGCTCTGAAAAATGTTGCCCTGGGCCCTGCCAAGCGCACGGCTGTTTCGGCGAACCCGCATCAAAAATCTGGAGTTCCTTTTGCTTTTTCATTCCGAGTGGACAGAGGTCTCCCCAACTCCAAAACGATTCGTTAATCACTGCAAGGATTTTGAATGGCATTTGAAGATTTAAAAGAGCAAATTCAATCCGAACTGAAAAATCGCTGGGATCAGTTTCAAGAATCTTCTATTTATGTGAGAACCCGAGAAAAATTTGAAAATTTGACTCCCAACTCGCAAAAATTAACCGTGATTGGAATCTCCGTCGCGGTTGCTGCCATTTTGATTTCTTTTCCTTGGGGTTACTTTTCTACTTCTAATCAGTCCGTGACAAGTTTTGAAGAAAAACGCAGTTTGATCCGGCAACTTTTAAAATCAACTCGCGAATCTCAGGAAGCTCCGAATCTTCCGATTCCTCCCGATCTCAATGCCCTCAAAGCCCAGATCGAAAATCAAATCCAAGCCGCTCGACTGCTGCCTGAGCAAAAGCGATCAATCGCCCCTGCCACAGGTGAAAAAACTCATCTCATTCCTGATAATCTCAGCCAAGGAAGCTTGGTCGTTTCATTGGCCCAGTTGAATTTACGTCAAGTGGTTGACTTAGGTCATCAGTTTCAATCCATCAGCCCGACTGTGAAAATGACGGATCTGGAAATTCAAGCCAGCGCCAAAGACCCGCATTATTTTGATGTGATTTACAAATTGGCGGTGCTCTCGGTGCCATCACAAATCGAATTGCCAGCCGATCCGCTGCCTCCAACCAAAAAGCCCAAGAGATAAAAAAATAAATGGAACAACTCAAAAAAAATTTTGTTTATCTCTACCGACAGAAATTCAAATTTGTCATCGTGCTCTTGTCGACAGCTGTGTTTATTTTTGTTTTGTTTCCCTTCGGAGATCTCAGCGACTTGGTCAGCGGTCAAATCTCCAAAGCCACCAACAATCAGGTTTACGTTCAATTCGAAAATTTGCGGATGAGTCTTATTCCCGACACCGGAGTGGCGCTCGATGAAGTGTCAGTGGATCTGCAGGGACTTCCCTCCTTGAAAGCTCAAGAATTGGTTTTGACTCCCTCACTCAGCTCTTTGCTCACACAAAAGCCCGCAGGCACAGTGACCGCCAAAGGTTTCCTGAAAGGGAGTGTGGAAGTCTCTCTGAAATCCGGCAGCAAATCCGACAACGGAGTCGAGCGACAAAAAATCAGTTTGATTGCGAAACGCCTCAGTCTGAATGAAATTCGAGAGCTTGCTCAGTTGCCGGTGATCCTCAAAGGAAATTTGGATATCACATCCAGCGCCCTCGTCGATCTGAATTTCAAAGAGCAACCAGACATGGATTTGGTGCTTAAGGTTGACCGCTTCGAATTTCCCGCGGCGACTGTCCAATCCATGATGGGCCCATTGATGTTGCCCGAATTGAAGTTGACGGCAGTTGAACTCAAAGGGCGGCTATCGGCCGGAAAATTTGTGATTGAAGAAGGTCTGATTGGCAAAGAAAGTGATGAAATTCGCGGCACTGTAAAGGGCAATATTGGATTGCAATTTCGTCGAGATGAAGCCTCGGGAACTTTTCAAACTTTGCCTGGTGCTTACAGCTTTGATGTCGACTTGCGAGTCAAAAAAAGCTTTCAAGACCGGGTGACAATGCTTTCCTTGCTGGACAGCTATAAAACGCCGACTCCTGAGGGAGCTCGCTTTAAAATGCGACTCACTGGTCAATCTTTTCAAGCTCCACCGGATATGAACCCCTTGCGTTAATTCCGCCTTTCGGATTTCAAAATCGCTCATTGGAAATGGCTGAGAACACAGGCTGGCTCTGCCTTTGAAGGAATCGTTGACAGGCCCCGCCCAGACCACGAAGCTGTCAGGGCAGGAAACACAACACAGCCAAAAACTGTGAAACAAAGAGCTCACCAAAAGTGATTCTCTCTCAATAACTCGGTCAAGTGACTGGGTGGAAACGGATGTCGGTATGTCAGGAGTCAATAAAGTTATCTTGGTCGGACGTTTGGGAAATGATCCCGAATTGAAAACGGTCGGAAGCTCACAAACAGTTGCTCGTTTAAGTGTGGCAACCAGCGAATCGTGGAACAACAAAGAAGGACAAAAGCAGGAGCGCACCGAGTGGCACCGTGTGGTTGTCTGGGGACGCCAAGCTGAGAACTGTGGCAAGCATCTCTCGAAAGGTCGCCAGGTCTACGTCGAAGGACGTTTGCAGACGCGCTCTTGGGAAGACAGCACAGGCCAGAAAAAGTATGCAACTGAGATCGTTGCGACGACAGTTCAATTCTTGGGTTCTGGTGCAGGAGCTGAACGAAGTTCTTCCAGCACTTCTAATGATGAACAGTTCAATGACTTTGGTCCTGAACCTTCGTTCGATAACGCTGCGGACGAAATTCCGTTCTAGCTTTCGAATAGCACAAGTTTCGAGGCTTGAGGTCCAACTAGACCAAATGCATTTAAAAGCCCCGATTTATACTCGGGGCTTTTCATTTTAAAAGCCCAGTTCTAGAATCAATTCATGAACTTGGCTTATTTTTTAAAATTGCTTCAAACTTTAAGTCAGAAACATCTGCAGGTCTTACTTGCAACGAGCCTTCTGATTTTAGCTAGCTGCTCTGTTTACAAATCCACTGGTCGCAAAAATTTTGAAAGCAAAGCTCCTTCCAGCGTTCAAACGGCGACTGCTTTTTCTTTTGATTCAAGAACTGATCGAAAAATTGATCCAACCTCAGTTTCAAATGACAAATCGACTTGCTGGAATCAGCCGGCGAGCGATCCATTATGGGAAATCGAGGGTTCAACTCCTCTCACTGTGAAGGCAATCGGTGAAGATGAAATTCAAGTTTGCCAAAAACCGGAATAATTGAGGAGCCTATGCGTTTAATCTTCTTTTGCATTTCACTTCTCCTCTCTTTCGAATTTTCATTGGCAGCCAGCGTGACACAAGTCAAAGGCAGCAAAGTTTTAATCAGCATCGAGGGTATCGAAGCAGCCTCGGGAACTGAAGTTTATGTTTTAGATAATTCGAATAAAAAAATCGGTCTCTTGGCTATCCGACAAGTCAAAGGAAGCAAAGCGATTGCAGATTTGTTAAAAGGCCGAGCCGTTGACGGAGCTGCCCTGATTGTGAAATCACCAAGTGCAACAAAATCATCAGGCTCAGCAAGCAGCAGCCCAAGCTCAAGTGATAAAGGTTTTTTGAAAAAAGGAAAAAATGTCGGCGGAGTCCTGGTGGGCCTAGCCATGAATTCGTTGGCACTGACCATTCAAAATGTGGCGGGCATCAAGGAAGACGCCGTATTGAAAGACATGAGCTTTAACCTCAAAGCCTTTTATGATTATGATTTTATGCCTGAGCTAACGATCCGGGGAGCAGCCGGCCTGGAAACTTTCAGCGCCAAAGGAAGCACTAAAGCTGCTCTCTGCGACAACGGCACCAATTGCGGCGTCTCCTTTAACTATTTGGCCTTCGAAGGCTCAGCTCATTACAATTTTCTCACTGGAAAAACCAAAGCTTGGGTTGGATTGGGATATTCGTTTTTGGTTCAAATGAGCAAGGCGAGCAACATTCCCAATTTATCTTCAGACAGCTCAACCAATCAAGAGATCCTGATTTCAGCCGGTGCTGATTTTTGGATGAATGCAAAAAGTTTCATTCCCGTTGTCGTCGAATATGGAACATTCCCTGGAAGCGCAAACGTCGTCGCGAGCTCCATTTACGTCCGAAGTGGCTACGGTCTGACGTTCTAGCTATCCGTCAGCCGAGAAACACCAATCACTCCGCGAATTTTCTGCAAATCGAAAATCACAAGATTCAACTGCTCTGTATTTTTCACACTGATATCGAATGTTGCCACGGCCTTTGAATCTCTGGTAGTGCGGACTTGAGCATTGTGAATATTGATTCCCCGAGTGGAAAAAGCCTCCGACATTGATTTCAACAATCCGGGAGTGTCTTGCGAAAGCACTCTCACCCGAACAATTCTCTCGTGTCCACTGTCGGCGGAATTGGCAGTCCATTCGACATCCAGCTTTCGCATTTGATCAAATTCAAAGGCCTTTCGGCAATCCGATCGATGCACAGTGATCCCTCGGCCTCGAGTGATAAATCCGACAATTGGATCGCCTGGAATTGGATTGCAACAACGAGCATAGTGAACAAGCACATCATCCATGCCACTGACCGCAATGAGAGAACCTGACTTGCGCGCTTTCTGAGTCGCTGATTTAAAAACTTTCTCGAGAAAAGATCCCTCTTTTTTAGGAGCCTCGGCTGGCTGATTGAGCAGCTCAGGACCTAACTTTTCCACCAAGAGACGGGTCTCAAGTTTTCCGTAACCAACTCGAACCAGAACCTCTTCGTCATCGTGGATACCATGATCTTTTTTAAATTTTTCAAATAATTCGCCCTTCAAATACTTTGAAGCAGCGGCGCCAAATTTTCGAAACTCGCGCTCTAATAATTCTTTTCCCAAAGCTAAAGAACGTTTTCGTTGTTCTTCTTTGACATAAGCTCTGATTTTAGTTTTGGCCTTATTGGTGACGCAGTATTTGAGCCAGTCTTTCGAAGGCGCCTGAGTTTTCGAAGTCACGATTTCAACCGTGTCCCCGTTTTGCAATTCATATTTCAAGGGCACCATACGGCCGTTGACTCGTGCTCCAGTGCAGCGATTGCCAAGCTCCGTATGCACAGCATAAGCAAAGTCGATCGGCGAAGCTCCATCCGGAAACTCTCGCACTTCACCTTTTGGAGTGAACACGTAGATTTCACTTTCGAACAAATCAGTTTTCACCGTATCTAAAAATTCATCAGCATTTCCAACTTGCTGGTGCAAAGAGACGAGCTCCTTCAACCAATTGAACTGCTCAGAAGTTTCATCACTGATGTTGCGGCCGCGCTCCTTGTAGCGCCAGTGAGCGGCGATCCCTCGCTCGGCAACTAAATGCATATCTTTGGTTCGAATCTGCACTTCGACTCGCTCTCCACCCGGCCCGATAACCGTCGTGTGCAAAGACTGATAGTTATTGGTTTTCGGCATGGCGACAAAATCTTTGAAACGTCCCGGAATCGGTTTGTAGAGCGAGTGCATCAGTCCTAAAACTTCATAGCACTGAGAAACGGTGTCGACCAAAATTCGAAAGGCGAGAACATCATAGACCTGTTCATAGTCGATATTTCGCGCTTCCATTTTTCGATAAATCGACCAAAGATGTTTGGATCGACCTTGGATCTCCACGTTTTTAAAACCTGCCTTCGCAAGCTCTTTGACCACCATCTTTTTGATTTCATCGATGTAACCCGTTTGGTCTTTCTCGCGCTTTTCAACTTTTTGTTTCAGCTGATAAAACATATCGGGTCTCAGGTAGCGAAAACTCAAATCTTCAAGCTCAATTTTCACTGAGCTGATACCCATTCGACTGGCCAGTGGACAATAAATCTCCAAAGTCTCTTGGGCAATTCGAGACTGTTTATCGTAAGGCATGTGATTCAAGGTGCGCATATTGTGCAAACGATCAGCAAGCTTCACCAAAATCACTCGCACATCTTTTCCCATGGCGACGATCATCTTTCGAATGTTCTCACCTTGTCGCTCAGTCGATGTCTTGAACTGCATCTTAGAAATCTTTGTCACGCCGTCAACCAAGGCCGCGATGGTGTCGCCAAATTCCGTGCGAACCGTCTCGACGGTGGCGTGAGTGTCTTCAACCGTGTCATGCAAAAGTCCGGTGGCGATCGAGTCTAAATCCAGTTTGAGGTCGGCCAAAATTCCGGCAACACTTAAGGGATGAGAAATGTAAGCTTCACCCGATCTGCGAATTTGTCCCTCATGCGCTCTCTCAGAAAATAGATAAGCTTTTTCGATCAGTTTTAAATCGGCATTGGGATAATAGCTGAGAATTTTTTGATTCAATTCTTCGAGAGTTCGAAGCGGTCTTTCGCTTAATTTTTCTGAAGCCGGTGATAAGGTTTCCAAAGCGAATCAAATCCTTCAAAAGAGTTCGTCAAATCTCTCCAGTTATCGGACTATATATCGGCTTTTGAAGCCACTGAACCAAGTCCAGATCCTCGAGGCAAGTCCTCGAAAATCCTGATGATTATTTGTTGAGATCGCCTTCAACTTGGCTTTCCCAAGTTCCCACTTCAGCGCTCATGTTGAAAGCAACATTACCGGCAGCGACTTCACGAAGTGCACCGACGATGTATTTGTTGCCCTTCGTGGCAACCGTCAGGTCAGAACCTTTTAAAAGCTGTTTGGCGCGTTTTGCGACTAATAAAACCAAGGCAAAACGGTTTGGAACTTTGCTAAGGCAATCTTCAACGGTAACTCGTGCCATATTTGGAACTCCTGGGCTAATAGCGAGCTTTGGAAGTTACTGCTATCTCAGCAATTCTTCAACGATTTTCTTGAAACGGAGGTAGGATCCCTCAAATTCGTCGTTCACAATTTGAAAGTCAAATTGAGAGGCAAATTGTATTTCTGTAGCTGCGTTGTTCATTCGGACCTCCAGATCCCCTGGAATCTTGCCGTCTCGCTTCACGACCCGGCGTCGCAACTCGTCGATACTTGGAGGTAAAATGAAAATGCTCTTCGAGTCTGGATACTTTTTCTTAAAAGTCTGAGCCCCCTGCACGTCCACATCCATGATGATACAGCGGCCATGGGACCAAGCTTTTTCCAGCTGCTCCAAAGGTGTGCCATACCAGTTATTGTGAACCAAAGCCCACTCGACAAAATAATTTTTGCTCAACAGAGCCTCAAATTCGGGCTTCGAGACGAAATGATAGGGATGTCCTTGAGATTCACCGGCTCGCATCGAGCGCGTGGTGAAAGTCACCGTGTCCTCCAAACGAGGCTCCTCCCGACAGATCCGTTCAACGAAGCTGCTCTTTCCAGCACCGCTGGGAGCAGCAAGTATGATCATGCGGGTCTTCGATGGAACACTCATTCGATGTTTTGCACCTGTTCCCTCAGTCGTTCGATGAAAGTCTTCGCCTCAACCACACTGTGAGTCAGTTTTGAGACGCTGGATTTAGAGCCGATGGTGTTCACTTCACGCAGAAGTTCTTGCGTGTAGAAATCCAGCTTCTTGCCTTGAGTTCCTGACTCTTGCAAAAGCTGCCGGTAATTTTTGATATGCTCTTTCAGACGCGAGAGCTCTTCGTTGATATCGGATTTTTCGATTTGCATGGCGATTTCTTGGCTCAAGCGGTTCGAGTCGATTTCCACTCCGACCAATCGGCTTTTTATTTTCTGCTCAAATCTTTGCAACAAAGTCAGGTTCACTTCTTCGCGCAAATTTTGAATAACTCCCACTTCTTTTTCCAACTGATGAAGCAAAGTCTCCATGTCTTTTTTGAGACTCTTGCCTTCTCGCTCTCTTTCGGATGCACAGGCACTGCAAGCTTTCTCAGCCGTTTGGAGAAAAGCTTTTTTCTCAGCCGCCGACGGCTCATTTGCTTCTTCCATTTTGATCACATCTGGCAAACGAGCAATGGTCTCAACATGGACCTTGGCATCGAGCTTCAAATCTTTTGCCAGATTTTTGTAAGCCGTGAAATATTTTTGTGCGAGCTCTTTGTTCACCTTGAGCTGGGATGGCCCAGCTCCCGTTTTGACTTTCCGATTGACGAAGATATCAACGGTTCCGCGCTGAAGATATTTTTCAATGATTTTTTTAAGATCAGACTCGAGGCCGACAAATTCTCGCGGCAGATGAAAGCGCGTCTCCAAGAAACGACCGTTCACAGATCGCACGCTCACCTCAATATAACTGTGAGTGGGTTGGGACTTGCTCAGGCCGAAACCTGTCATGCTTTTCATCTGCCTATGTTTCATTGAAGCAGGGGCCTCAGTCAATCGGTGATATCGGAGCGTGAAGTCGAAAATGCTTCAAAATGCATTGCTCAAGTTTCAGGAATTGAGAAAGGACTGGGTCAGCTTTTGAGCCTCTCCTAAATCCTTGGGCCCGAGCCAATGAATTTGCAGGTCCCGACGAAACCAAGTGCGCTGTTTCTTAGCAAGTTTCATTGTCGCCTGAATAACTTTTTCCCGAAGTGCCGAGAGGTCCCGGATTTCTCCGTCGAGAAACTGCTGACACTCGCGGTAGCCCACACTTTGCATGGGTGCCCAGCTTCCCAAGCCCATTTCGCGAAGTCTTCGCACCTCTTCAAGCAAACCAGTCTTCAGCATCAAGTCGGCTCGAGCTTCGACTCTTGGAAAGAGCTCTTCTTTGCTGAGCTGCAATCCTAACTTCAACAAAGGGTGAGGAAAACTGGCCGCATTTTCGTTAAATTCCTTTTTGATTTCTGAAACAGGCTTTTGATGAGTGCGCATCATCTCAATGGCTCGAGCCAAACGGTAATGATCATTCAACGAGATTTTCAAAGCCGTTTCAGGATCGCGAGCTTGAAGTTCCTGGAATAATTTTTCAGGTCCTCCCGCTTGCAAAATTTCCGTTTCGACTTTGAGAATCGTCTCAGGATCTGCCGCACCAATCGAGTACATTCCTTTTTCAATCGCTTGAAAATAGAATCCAGTTCCGCCAACGACAAAGACAACTTGGAATTGATTTTTAACCGCCTCCAATTGAAAGAAAAATTCGCGCTGATACTGGCCGGCTGTGAAAAGTTGGCCCAAGGGAACATGATCAAATAAAAAATGTGGAACTTTTTCAAGCTCCTGAGGGCTCGGTTTCGCCGAGCCAATATTCAAGCCCTGATAGGATTGAATGCTGTCGCAATTGAAAATGGCCGCTTGGCTTTTTTCTGCCAAAGACAAAACCAGCGACAGAGCTAACTGGGATTTTCCTGAAGCAGTGGGGCCGACAACAAAAATGACTTTCAAAATAACTTTCTCAAAAAATTTCTCTGCTTAAACCGTACGACCGAAGTCTTTCTCTAATTGATAAAACGGATAATTTACACTGACCGGTCGACCATGAGGACAGAAGCTTGAAAGGGGGTATTGATCCATTTGGATTAATAGGGCCTTCATTTCTTCCACACTCAAAGCCTGGCCTGCCCGAACTGCCGAGTGACAGGCCATGGTCGCCAATAAATCGCCAATTTTTCGCTCAAGCCGGTGACTGCCGCCTTGATCGACTAACTCTTGAGCCATTTTTTCTAGCACCTGATGCAAAGCCGATTCTTTGAGCAGGCTTGGCGCCGAGTGAATTCCAATGGTCTCAGGACCTAGCGCTTCCATGGAAATTCCGAGCTTGAGAAAAATTTCCTTTTCCTTTGTGAGGGCTTCCACTTTTTCCTGCGAAAGATCGACCGCCAGTGGAAAAAGAAATTCTTGAATTTCAATCTGTCCACCTTTCCACGCAGCCATGAGCTTTTCAAAGATCACTCGCTCATGGGCCGCATGTTGATCGACGATGACCAAGCCCTCTGAATTTTGGGTGAGCAAATAAGTCAGATTGGTTTGCGACAAGACTTGCAATGAAGACCAGTAGCCGCTGCTGATGGCTGAATTTTCTTGCGGGGCCGGAGACTGAGTTCTTATGGGCTCTCGCACCGTCCAAGATTTTTGCGGGAACTGTGTTCCCCCGAGATCTTCGGTTTTGAATTGCAAAGAAAATTGCTCGACGGAATTCTGCACGTTTCCGGTGGCAAAAATTTGCTTGTTCGGAATTGCCATTGAAGGATTGGATGAAATGTTACTTGCAGCTGGAAGCCACGGCGCTTTCTCTAAGACGTCCCGGACCGAGGCTTGCACAGCTCGGAAAGCCATCGAAGGCTCGGCGAATTTCACTTGGGATTTGGTTGGATGAATATTGACGTCAATTTCTTCCGGCGGAGTTTCCAGCCAAGAAAGAACCACGGGAAACTCTCCGTGCATAAGGAGATGCCGATAGGCCTCCATCACCGCTGCCTGAAGGCTTCGATCTTGAATCCATCGGTTCTGGGCAAAAAACCAAATTTCTTTTGCTGTCTTTTGCACATTCTCGGGACTTGCAAAAATCGAATAGGCCGTCACCTGTCCCCGAGTTGCTTCGCCAATAAACAGTTCTTCTATTTGAAGAACTTGCTGGGCTCTTTCAAGCCGAGTTTTGACCGCTGGCCAGAACGAAAGAAGCTGGTAGTCTTGAGAAATTTTAAATTCCACAGTTGGATGCGAAAGCGCTAGGGCTTTGAGGCAAAGTTTGATTCTGGAACTTTCAGCAGCTGCACTCTTCATAAATTTCAAACGAGCCGGAACATTTTCAAAAAGTTTTTCAATTTGAATGGATGTGCCCTCGCTGCCACCGATCATTTCGACTTCACTGCGCTCGCCGAACAGACTTCGCACCCGAGCAGCTGACTTTTGCTGAGCAGTTTTTGAAATCAAGGTCATCTCGCTGACGGCTGCGATGCTGGCAAGGGCTTCGCCACGGAATCCAAAACTTTGCAATTTCCAGAGATCGCTTGAAATTTTAATTTTGCTGGTAGCATGCCGATCGAGAGCTGACTTCAGTTGGGCTTCGGGAATTCCAGATCCGTTGTCGCTGACCTTGACCCGTCGGCCACCTTCGAAAAATTCCACCGAAATTTGGCTGGCTCGCGCATCCAAACTATTTTCGACCAGCTCTTTAACCAAATGGGCCGGACGTTCAACGACCTCGCCTGCAGCAATTTGATCAATCACTTCATCGGATAAAATTTGAATGGAAGTGGGGGTTATCTCAGAGCTGGTGTTTATCATGATTGATGATTTCCCAGAGGCTGAGATCTTTGTCAAAATGCGAATTGCAGAGCGAGCCCACCACCAAAGTAAGCTTGTTTTTCCCAGAAGTAACTGAGATCGCCGCGAAGCGACATTGAATTCAATCGAACTGCGACGCCTGCGTTTAAGACCGCACCTATAGCAATATCATCGAGCGAATAATCGGTGGTTCGTCCACTGATCGGGTCAAGCAGTGTCACCGAAAATTTTGAATAGCGCAACATGGGACCGAAGCCTGCAAATAACAAAGTGTTTTTATTTTGCGGAAAATAAGTTTGCAGCAGAAAGTCGCCGATAAAAATCCATCCGTCGGCGGGTTTTCCGGTCAGTGACTGATAATAGCTGGGAGCGCCCGTATGAAAAATAAAATTCATCTCGGAGGGAGAAGGGCCTTCCAAAATAAGATTCGGTCCAGAGATTCGAACGCCAAAAAAGCTTGAGCTCTCATGGCGTCGCCCTCCCATGGTGTCTTCTTCGAATTGAATATTTTGAAATTGAAACCCGATGTACTGGGTCATTTCGAAACTGCGCTGCCGTTTTTTATTTTCTCGGCCAATTCGCTTGTCGCCGGATTTTTCTTTCAAATTTTTCTTTTTTTGCAAAAGCTTGCCTGTTGTCAGAGATGCATCTGGAAACAAAGGTTGGAGGTCTTGTGCAAAGACGTATCCAAGCACGCCCATTTTGATACGAATTTTGTAAAATGAATTTTGCGTGGTTTTCGAGACATCGAATACTTTATTTTCTGGCAAATTTGCAATGACGGCAGAGCCAAAATCAGGCCGTTCGTAAACTTCCACATCCGCATGCAAAGTTTTGGCTTGATAGGCATAAGCAACTGCTTGCGATGGAAGCGCCGAAACTTGAAGAAGGAGTCCGATCAGCAGAGATAGAAATCTCATTTCATCCTCAAAAGCCAGACCCGGTAGAGCGCTTCAAAGACAATTTTCGAAGTCATCTTGCTCTGTCCGACACGGCGATCTTCGAACAGAATTGGAGCTTCAATACCCTTGCAGCCTGCTTTCAGTGCCTTGTACTTTAATTCAATTTGAAAGCTGTAACCATTGGACTGGACAGAATCCAAACCGATTCTCTGCAAGCTCTCTTTTCTCCAAGCGTTGAAACCACCGGTCCAATCATTGACGGGAAAACCTAAAATCAATCGAGAATAAATTCCCCCACCACGAGAAATTATTTTTCGAATCAAGCCCCAGTTGCGCGTGCCTCCGCCCTGAACATATCGTGAGCCAATCACAAAATCTGCAGTCTCCAAAGCTGAGAGCAAGACTTTCAGATCTTCAGGCCGATGAGAAAAATCCGCATCCATCTCAGTCATTGCCTCAAAGCCCTGCTGAAGGCCCCACTGGAAACCTGCTAAATAGGCTTTTCCCAATCCTTCTTTTCCAGCTCGAGACAGAAGATGCAAAGTCGGATATTTTTTCTGCATCATTTGAACCGCGGCGCCCGTGCCGTCGGGAGAATTATCATCCACCACCAAAATTTCGATATTCAAACCTTGCGAAAAGATTGCTTCCACCAAAGGAGTGATATTTTCTTTTTCGTTGTAAGTTGGAATGATGATCAAAGATTTATTTATTTTTTGCATATGCCCGCGAGCATAGCGTGACAAGACAGGATTGGGAATTTAAAATTTAAATGCGCTTGCTCACGAGAGCGCCGGCATGAGCTTTCTGGATCAACTCCGAGCGTTCTTTATTGATTGTCGGCAAATTCAGCGCCGGAGAAAGCAAAGAAGAGGGACTGAGCTTTCGTTGATCCAGATGCATTTGGACTTTGAGGGAAGCTTTTTGCGAGTCTCGAATGTAAAGAACCGGATCAAAACCACACTGTTTGCAGACGATCGCAATTCGCCAGCGCACTTTGATAAAAACTTCAGCCACAGCGAGAAAAGCCATAAAAATGAGAACCACCCGCGGATCAAACTCTTGATAGATCGCAAACATCACCGAGCCTGCACCGAGCGCGGCACCAGCCACATCACCTAAACCAATATTCTTTTTGCGATAGACTTTGCGAGGTGAACGGCAGAAGGCGCAGAAACACGTTTTGCGAGATGAAAAAATAACACTCATCCCTTAAGTATGCCAACAAAGAGGTCCAGTCGAAAAGACCCGGTTTTGAGAATGCGACAGATTTTGTTATGATTGAAGCATGAACACAGTACAACTTCGGATTTTTAGATTGTTTTTGCTCCTCGGTACGGCCTTTTGAATACAACGACATCGTTTACCGCTGCGTAACGCGTGGCAAACAAAGCGGCGTTGCCTGCGGCGACCGGGTGACTTTTCAAGTCACTTCATCAGGCCAGGGTGTCATC
>JAYUCD010000119.1:0-4122 GCA_043740515.1 Bdellovibrio sp.
TGGGCTTGAAAGTAATTCCGCTCATGTCTGTGAATGTCGAGTACAAAATCAATTCTTACACTCGCTACGATAACGGAGTTTCAGAGAGTGATATCTCCAATACCTTTAGCTCAACAAAAAATGACATGATTATGCTTTCGTTAAGCGCACCGTTTAATCTCTAAATTTAAATTGGAAATCTGAATTAAAGACCTTGGCTGAAAAGTCAGGGTTTTTTTATTTGCGCGAAAAGTTTAATCTCGGCAGCCTTCAGCTTTGACAACGAGATTGCAGCTGGCAATGGCAAAAGAATCTTGGTGCACGGAAGTGGGCTGCCGCAAACTTTGGACGGAAGAGCAATTTTGATAAAATAAAATCAGCAGGGGATTGAAGACCCACAAGAAAATGAAACTCAATTCGTTTTTTTGGAAAAACCTGAATTTACTCAATGCGCGCCTCCACTGACGTTCCACAGGAACCTTCAGTTTAAATTCAATCGGCCGTAGATCCTATGCTTCTTTGCCTCTCCGTATCGGGCGGATACAAGTTGCACAATTTATTTTAGATTCTCATTTTGAGATGGCTGTGTTTGAATCAGGCCGATTTAGCTGAAGGAGTTTTATGTTTCGAATCCTAGCTTCCACTCTCATTTGTTCGCTTCTCTCTTTCCCGACTTTCTCGCAAGTCACTCTTCCTGTCGAAGCGCAAGCGCCAGTCGAACCGGTTTTGATCGTCCCTCCATCCAAGCCTCTGACCACTGGAATGAATCGGGCCCTGTCCAAATATTTGGGAAATTTGCATTTCTCGCCGCTCTCCACTTGGGTGCCCTTGAAGTATGGAGCCTCCTTTGGATCGGTGCTTGACGAAAAGTGGGTTGCCGAAGCTGAAGTGACTCAAGGAAGTTTTGCAACCGGCCTTTTCGGAGTGGATTTTGGTCGGGTGACGGATCGCCGCTATGGAATCCAAGCTCGTTTTTATCCCCATCAGGGAAGCTTCAATTTCATCATGGGCCTCTTCCAAAACGAAATTTCTTTTGAGCTAGGCAGTGCGATGTTTAATCGAATTCCTGGAGTCCCTTCGACCTCAGTTTTCAAAGTTCGAGGCATTGGTCCTCAGCTCGGACTTTCAAATCGGTGGCAGTGGTCCTCAGGATTCACCTTTGGGGTCGATTGGTTTCAGATTTACTATCCTCTTTTCGACAAACAAGCTGAAGATGATCTGCTCAAAGCCGTCACCAATCAAAGTG
Source organism: Bdellovibrio sp. (assembly GCA_043740515.1). Classification (GTDB taxonomy): domain Bacteria; phylum Bdellovibrionota; class Bdellovibrionia; order Bdellovibrionales; family Bdellovibrionaceae; genus 21-14-0-10-47-8. The sequence continues at coordinate 1,226 of JAYUCD010000119.1, forward strand.
ACAAAGACGACCTCAACGGCGTGGTTAAGTTTTTTCGCGACAAACCTGAATTTGATTTGTTGAAGTTAACCTTTGGTTGGGCTTTTTAATTTTCCCACAAAAACTATACGAAAATTTATTTTGAGTTTTTAAAATTTATGGCACATGATTTGCTCTATAGATAATACAACTAGCTCTCACTAGTTTTTATTTACTTTGAGAGACGGAAATCAAAATTTCAGTTTCGTTTTGAAACTGACAGGGCCCAGTTTGGAACTGGACTCTCAACAAGGAGGTCATCATGAAGATGATTACAAATCTAAAAATCAATTTTTGCCTTGCTCCGGCCAGTGCTATTGATTTGATGGTGACCACCTCCAAACCTGACTTTGTCTCATAGATAATCAGGCAGAAGAAGCCGGAAACCGGCCCCCGAAAAGTTAAAAAGAAAATTAAAATAGAAATTCTCAAGCAGAGTTTCTTCGCACACTTTTTCAGCATCGCTGAAAGTAGTGCTCGCTTTCTAAGGAGGAAGCCATGCACGCATTAAAAAAACGCCGTGAGCGTTGGGAATATGAAAATCAACAGCAATTGGAAAGAACATTTGAGTTCTCTCTGAAGCTGGTTATCCAGTCCGCTGATCAAGCCACAAAGTTGACAAATTTGTCGGTCTATCTCCTGTACAAAACAGGTCGATGGCTTGGCGGATTTTGCTCGGCCTTGATGGCGGCGCTTTGGCTTGGAAATCCGGAGGTGGACAGGCGCCTCGCAGATGCTGAACAGCAGCGGCGAAAGCTCAGTTCCAGCCCCCCATTTTGGCTCAAATAAGCCCTAGAGCAAGCTCTGCCCCGCGGAGCCTTTCTTTTATTGCCCGTTTCTGCGAAACCAGTTATCATTTAGGCATGGGTGAATTTAGCTTAGCGCACATTTTATTGGTGACAGTTATTATCTTGGTCTTCTTCGGACCCAGTCGCTTGCCTCAATTGGGTCAATCGATTGGTCGTGCCATTCGCGGCTTCAAGGATGGTCTCAGCGAGATCAACGGCGAAGCTCGAGATTTGAGCGCGAAGGCCGAAGAGAAGCCGCAGGACAAGCAGCAGCTGCATCAGCAGCAACAAACGAAGACCGAGCAAACTCAGCACGAAACAACGGATTTGAAAAAGTCTTGAATTCTATGAAAGCTCTTCTTTTTTGGACAGCTTTCAGTTTCAGTCTTGGTTTTTGCAAAGTAAGTTCTGCTGCAGTCGAGCCAACACCGGCTCCAGTTCCTATTACGACATCGACGTCTATACAGACTCCAACACTGAAGCTATCCGACGTCTGCGAAAAATCTCTCTCCGTATTTTCGGGAAAATCAAATAGCAAAGCCTTGCACTCGGCCTGTGAAAAAATCGAGGTTTTACCTGGCTGCGAGAGTGTTCAGGGCACATCGATTTTTCATTACAACCGAAATGGTAACGGAAAAAAGCCGGCGAAAATTTTGGTCTTTTCCTTGATCCACGGAGACGAGACTCCAGCAGGAAGTGTTGGTCGCTTTTGGATGGAGCGACTTGAGACCATCGCACCTCGAAACAACTGGCGAGTGGTGCCAATTCTCAATCCGGATGGCTTGGAGAAAAAAACCCGCACCAATGCTAACAAAGTTGATATCAATCGTAATTTTCCGACAGAAGATTGGAGCGCCAAGGCTCTTGCCTTTTGGCAAAGGGATGCCAAGTCCAGTCCTCGGAGATTTCCTGGAAATGTTTCAGCTAGCGAGCCGGAAACGAAATGCGCGCTCTCTCATATTCAAGATTTCAAACCGGATTTTGTGGTTTCCATTCACACTCCCTTAAAGGTGTTGGATTACGATGGGCCTAAAGTGAAGCCACCCAAATTCGATTATTTGCCGTGGAAGTCGCTTGGGCATTATCCGGGCAGCTTAGGGCGCTACATGTGGTTCGAGCGCAAGGTGCCTGTGTTGACCATGGAATTGAAGGAAGACCTCCCGAATAGCAACGACCCTTGGTTGCAGCTACAAGATGTGATCGGAGTTTTGGTGGGCCTGGAAAATTTCTCTGAAAAAGAGAGAAATGCCGTTAAGAAATAGGAATTTTCGCATACTTTTCAACGATGGCTTGATGAATTTTCTCTGCCATCTCCCCTCGCTGCTCGACTGAATGAACATGAGCTTCTGGTAGAAATTCCAGATCGACCTCTGTCGACTGCATGGAAAGAATCCTCAAAGCGACCTCTGGAAAAGTCTGAGCTCCGTACCAGCAAACATAATCTCGCCATTTGTGACTCATGAGCTCGCCGTTGACCTTTCGGTAGTTGATCACCATTGGAAGAATCGGAACGTTTGAACCGGCTGCTGCTGCCAAGAGCGATTTTTTAAAGACTAAAACTTTTTCGCCGTTGGAAGAAGTGCCCTCTGGGTAAAGGGCAACACTAAAATTTTGCTTGAGAGCGTGACGAATTTTTTCGATGTCTTCGGTCAGACGCGAACGGTTTCGTCTTTCGACATATAAACAGCCAGCCATTTCAGTTAAAAATCCCAAACCGAAGGCAGCTCGCATTTCAACCGAGGTCACAAACAAGCAGGGAAAATTTGACGCGAGAACAAAAATATCGAGAAAGCCTAAATGATTGCCGACGAGCAAATAGGATTTATGCTGGTCCGGAAGATTGATTATATTCGTCTTGATATTTAAAAGTTTTAAAGCCAAGCCAGTAAAAAAAGAAACACTCGACGTAAAATAGCGGCGACGGGAAATCAGATCTCGAGCCCACACTCGCCAAAATAGCGAGACAAGAATGTAAGCCAAGATTAAAGTTGAAAGTAAAATTGCTTTTCTCAGTATGCCAAGCAAAGAAAAAAATTCTTTCACGAATTTTCGTCCAAGATGAGAGAGGCTGCTTTAGTCAAACGGTCGATC
>JAYUCD010000120.1:0-3579 GCA_043740515.1 Bdellovibrio sp.
GCAAACTGAAACCCAGTGTTTCTCGTAGGCATTTTCATGTACACCCTCCCAGAGGTCGAGGGAGGCTTCGCACTCAGTCGTGATCTTCCACAGAAGCCCCTCAACGACAGAAGTATCTTTCGAAACAATCGAAGCCACTCCTTTTAGATTGATTATAAATTCAAACTTTTCAAGTTGAGCAATTCTTAGAATTTGAGCTTGTGGGCAGCGAAGTTTCATTTGAGCCAAATCCATATTGGAGCCATAAGCAAAATATAATTTTGTATTTTCCAAGCTGAAAAATTCTCCTCGGAGAAAACATCTACTGCAGAGAAAAATGAAAGTCATGCGACTTTGTTTGCGAAATTTTCCAGACTGACTCCGGTACAAACTGGCCTCTGGACTAGAGACACCAAAGCTGTCGAAACCTCAGTCAGGTCAGTCGAGATTAACAGATTCAGTTAAAAATTCACCTTCATCTGGGCCAAATTCTTTCGATATCTCAAAGGCTTACGTTGCAGATTGAAAGTGAGACATGGCTAGAAATTTGCTCTTACAATTGCCGTGAAGCGAGGATTACTTTTTTCACAAAATAAATCGTTTCACAGTGAGACAGTTCCGGGGGAACTCAAATGTCAAGATCTGCATCTCGAACACAAAAAGACACTCGGCAAACGGCGAAAAAGACTTTTCTCTTTTTATTTTTAATCTCCAACCTGCTTCTGAGCTCTTGCGGATTTCTCGGGGGAAAGTCTTTATCTGCGAAGTCAGAAGCCGCGAGCACGACTCCACGAGCGACAGTGCTCGTTATCCAGCCAAGCACGCCTACGCCTCCGGATGCAAATCTTCAAAACACGAACCTTCTGATCAATCCAGGTTTCGAATTGGGTTTGACGGCCTGGCAAATTTGGGGAAATGCGAATACCACCAGCACTGATCAGCGAAGTGGGTCTTTGGCTCTTCAAGTTGGGATCGCCACAGGCGGAGTTGGCCAAGATGTTTTCGCCGGACACGGTGATCAATAAAAGCTTCGAGCTGATGAGTCAGATGCAAGCACAATTTGCTCCCACAACCGGCTTGGTTCCGGACTTTATTGTTGGACTGCCCGGCTGCCCGGCTCCCCTGCCCCCTCACCAGGTGGACGAATTGAATCCGCCACCGAAGGCTATTTTGCTTGGAATGCTTGTCGCAATCCTTGGCGCTTGGGTTCGGATTATGTGACTTCGGGCGACGTTCGTTCCAAAGATGTCATAGCGAAAATCTTGATAGCCGATTCCAGCCTTTCTTGAACAGCCTTTGGGATCTCAATGTTGCTCATCCGGCCACTGGTTGCTATGACTATGAACTGCAAATGCTCAGCATGATCGCTGCCTCTGGCAACTGGTGGAATCCTTAACTCAATCCATCTTTGAAGATCAGCCAGAGCTTGAAATTCTGTGACTTTGTTGCCTGCATGACTCAATCCGTTTATTGATTCAAAATTGATTTGATGTAACATCATCGAATGACCGAACTGTTTGCTAAAATCAAAAATGACGAGTCTTTTTTGAGGCTTCAAATCATCGCTTTCTGTGCTTTCATCAGTAGCTTTGTTTTCTATTTTTTCATGAAAAAAATCTATCCAGATCATGTTGATTCTTTGTTCGGAAGAATCATCGTTGCGGCAATCGCCTTGAGTGTCTTCATCGTCTCCCGTCTTTATCCCACAAGCTTTCGCCAGCGCCGGGCTATTCTCAGTCTGATTGGCCACAGTTATATCCTGATGTATTTCTATTTGTTGCAGATCAATCAGTGGTCTGTTTTTCATAGATGGTCCTATTTTGTGGTGATTGCCATCGCCGCAACCATACTTTTAGCTTGGAGTGATTACCTTCTTTTGGCAGCAGTTGGCTTCGGCTTGCCTTTGCTGAGCAGTTTTTGGAGTCCTCTGTCAAGCATAGAGCTTTTGCATTTCCATTCTACTAATTTTGTCACATTTTTTGTGATTGGCTTAACAGTCAGGGCAAATTTTCGCTATCAAGACGAAGTCGCAAACTTGACGAAGAATTTGATCCAAAGCTCAAAAATGATTGCTCTCGGCGAGATGTCCTCTGGGATTTCTCACGAGGTCAACAACCCACTTGCAATCATCACGATTTGCAGTTCCCAAGTTGAATCCTTTCTGAAGGATGTCGAGAAAAACAGAGGAGCGATTTTACAAACTCTGCAAAAGATAAATCAGTCTGCTTTTCGAATTGCCAAAATTATCAAGAGCCTTCACGATTTCTCTCAGAGCAATAGTCAGGAAAAATTTGAGAATGTCGACATGGTTCAGCTCGCTCGAGAAGCCCTTCAACACAAAACAGATCAATTTCTAGCAAAAGGCGTTTTGGTAGAATTTGTATCAGCCTTAGAGGCTGTCCAGTGCTTTTGCCAAGCCAACCAAGTTGCGCAAATTTTATCCAACTTGCTGATCAATGCTTTTGAAGCTTGCCAAGATTCTCCTCAGCCTAAAATCAAAGTTACTCTCTCGCAAAAAAATAAACTTCTGCATATTTCTGTGATCGACAACGGCCCCGGAGTTCCCACTGAAATTGAAAATAAAATCATGCAGCCATTTTTCACAACAAAACCCACAGGAAAGGGCGCAGGCTTGGGCTTGAGCATGGCCTTAGGAATCGCTCAATCCAATCACGGCGAGCTTTTTCTAGACCGGCAAATTTCCAACTCTTGTTTCACCCTCAGTCTTCCCCTTGTTCAAGGCTAATTGGGAATTTTCTTTTAAGCGTTTGAGCTGCGCTTTTTGGTAGCTTGCAAATTTTCCGTCAAACAAACATCGAAGCAATGGATCCTGGAGAAGATCGACGGAATGAATTTCTATTTCCACTTGAGGCTCTAATGCACAATCATTGATTCTGACATACAAAGACGTCAAAGACTCACCCTCTTCCAAGGCCGCATACAATTTGGCGATTGGAATTTCGGTCAACCAGGCAAGCGGCAAATTGCCAGGTGGAAGGATTTCAATTTTTGAATTTTCGAGCTGATAATCAAAATGGAGTGGCACTCCCTGCTCGTCAAAAATTGATAGCCGCCAATGGCGACGGGTTTCGAAAAATGCTTCGTCGACTGCAGGCAAGAGACGATATTTTTGCAGCATTTCAGTTCGGCAATAGGAGAGGACTCGTTCCATCTGCTGCTTGCTCACAGACGGCAGATTTTTTGCAATTTCACCGGTTGAAGGGATCGCAAGCTCAGAGGAGAATTCATAGTCTAAATTTGGCTTTCCAAGAGCTTGAATCCAAGGCAATGAAGACCCAAATTCGAAAGATTTTTGATCGAGAAGAAGAGAAGCGCCTGGATCTAAGCGAAAAATCCTGCTATCAGGCAAACTTGAACTGAGATCCGATCTAAATTGTTGGTAAGAAATTGGAAAGAAAGCTTGATTGCACCAAGACCATGTTTCGAATCGAAACTGACAAGAGCTCGGAACCAAAATCCTCGGCCGCAAAGCTTCGAGCTGCTCGATCCATTCGTGCGGAATATTTCTAGAAGCTGGCTCCGCTCTCGAAGGTGAGAGAACTGCAATTTCTCGCATTGTTTGAAAGGGCCACAGAATCA
>JAYUCD010000121.1:0-12439 GCA_043740515.1 Bdellovibrio sp.
ATCCAGAGCAATCAGGCGCCCCCCTGGCTGCAGACGAGGGAAAATTTCCGAAGTGTGTCCACCGTAGCCCAAGGTGGCATCCAAAGCTGTTTCTCCGGCTTGGGGATTGAGAATCTGCAAAATTTCCCGAACACAGATGGGTCGATGTGTTCCTACAGGAGTCGCACCTCGAGATTTTACCTTTTCCAATTCAGCTTTATAAACTTCCGGATTCAGCTCTTTGTATTTCTCGTGAAATTTTCGCGGGTTCTTGCCACTGTAACGAGGTCGACGCTTGGGTCTAGCAGATTGATCATCAGAAGAACTCATTTTGGTAGAATACCGTCTCCTTTCAGGTGAACCAACTTAAAAAGATAACCGGCGAGTTTTTGCTGCGAAATTTTGCCAGGATTGACTTTGATCAAGTCTCAAAATTACCATCACATATCTTCTTTTCTCGCTTTTAATTTGGAGAATCTCAATGCTCAAACTGATCTGTACCTTTGCTATGTTTGGATTTTTTTCAAGCCAACTTTCGGCCAACAGTTACAAGCTCAACAAACTGACTGGAGCAGGAATCGTTCAAATTCAAATCGAGACCAATTCCAAATCCGAGACATCAGAGGCTGAGAAAAGCATCCTCGCTTTGCAAGTCAAGAAAAGCACCACTGCTTTGCAGCAGTCCAACTGGAAACATCTCACTCTGAAAAAGAATTTGAAAATTGTTATCTTGGGAGATTCAGGTTGTCGGCTGAAAGAAATGCTGATTAAAAATGAATACCAAGACTGCAATGATTCCCAAGCTTGGCCTTTTCCATCGGTCATTGCTCAAGTCGTGAAAGAGCAGCCAGATCTGATTATACATTTGGGAGACTATCATTACCGGGAAAAGTGCACTCAAGAAAAAATCTGCGAAAAAATGAAGGGCTCCATTGGATACGGCTGGATGCCATGGGACAAAGATTTTTTCGAACCGGCAAAGCCTGCCTTTGAAAAAATTCCTTGGATCTTTGTTCGCGGTAACCATGAGGACTGCGCCCGAGCTTTTTTAGGCTATGGAAAACTGCTTGCGACTCCAGCTTTTGAAAATTGTCCGGCCTATGAAGAGCCGGATTACATTCAGCTTGGTGAATTGTTGATTGTGAATTTAGATTCCTCTGGAGTTTCGGAAGGATTGGAAACCAGTCAGGATTCGATCGGACTGTGGACAAAAAGATTTGAAGCGATCGCTCAAAAAATTCATTCATTTGTTGTAGATAAAAAGGTCAAATCGGTCTGGCTCGTCTCTCACAAACCATTTTATGGTTTGGTCAAAATGGGTCCGATTGCTGCGCCTGTGAATATGAATTTAAAAAAATATCTCGAATCAACCGAACTCAAATCCAAAGTTCAATTGGTGATGGCAGGCCACATTCATGTCTCAGAAGTCATCAAGCCCCTCCGTGGTCCCTTGCAGTTCATCTTGGGAAATGGTGGCACCCAGTTAGATACCTTTTCCGAGTTCCTCCAATCTCGAGATCCCAAATCTTTAGGACTTCAATCCATTCAAACTGGCAGTCCAGGTTTCGGCTATGCGGTTTTCGAAAAATTAGAAAAAGGATCGGATTGGAATGTTTCTTTTAAAAATGAAAAAGGGGCGATGACTTCCCAGTGTCTATTGAATCCTGAAAAGCAGACTTGTCTTGAGAGTGAAAAATAAACTTTGCTCTCATTTTTCATCAAATTCTTTTGAAAAAAGGCAAAAAAAAAACCTGGCCAGCTTTTCAGCCGACCAGGTCTTGAACGATCAAAAACTATTTCAAATGCTTGCTTACAAGCTTAGTCATTTCGAACATGTTGACCATTGATTTGCCACCAAAGATAGCTTTCAACTTGTCATCAGCGTTGATATTGCGCTTGTTCTTTGGGTCTTGAAGATTGTGCTTCTTGATGTACTTCCAAAGACCTTTTACAACTTCAGTGCGTGGGTATGAACCAGCACCGATAACTGCTGCTAGAGCATCACTGATTGTCAGTGGCTTCATGAATGCTGCGTTCGGCTTTCTTTTTGCTCCTGTTTTTGCTTTCTTAGGAGCAGCAGCTTTTTTAGAAGCGACTTTCTTAGGAGCAGCTTTCTTTGTTGCAGTCTTTTTAGAAGCAGCTTTCTTAGTCGCAGCTTTCTTCGCTTTTTTTGCTTTCGCCATTTCGTGTCCTCCGGTATGGGTTGGTAAGTTCGTTCAATTCAAACTTTACACCTCCTGATCATACCCATAACAAATCCCGTGTCTAGAGGAAAAAATCACAAAAAAAGCTCTTTTTGAGAGGGAAATCGATGTTTTTAGCTCTTTTTCCCTCTGAAAAGCAGCTTTTCAGGCCATTTCTCCTCAGGAAACGCCTTTGATTCGACTTGAAATCAGCCTTTTCTCGAGGGAGATCTGGCAAAAAACTCTTGTCTGAGGCCTTGAAATTCACCGATACTGGCCCCGATGTCAGAGGAAATTTCCGATCTCATTATTCTCACCGAGACTCGAAAGTGGCTTGAAAAAGCCGTCATCGGACTGAATCTCTGCCCTTTTGCCAAAGCGGCCTATCTGCAAAATCAAATTCGCATGAAGATCAGCACAGCGACTAGCCCCGAGTCCTTGTTGGAGGATTTGATGGTCGAGATGCAGTTTCTGGCCGACACGGAGCCCGCAAAGATTGACACAAGTTTGTTGATTCACCCCTCGGTGCTCACGAATTTTTTCGACTTCAATGATTTTTTGGGAGTGGCTGAGCAGGCTCTTTTGGAACTGAAACTTGAGGGCATTCTTCAAGTCGCGAGCTTTCATCCAGACTATCAATTCGCTGACACAGCTCCCGATGATATCACCAACTTCACCAACCGAAGCCCCTATCCCATCCTGCATTTGCTGCGAGAAACCAGTGTGGGAAATGCAGTGGATTCACATCCTGATCCAGAATCCATCCCAGAAAAAAACATGGAAATTTTGAGAAAGCTGGGAATTTCAGGTTGGAAAAAACTCTTTCAAAAACAAATTCACTGAAATCGTTGTTTGAGCTCGAGAAGGCCAAGCTCGGTTAAAATACTTTGTAGCCGATCTGCCGCCCGCTGTCTCGGAGCTTCCTTTTTGCTCGCAATGATCAATTCATTTTTCATCGAATGCTCCAGCCCCACCAATTCGGTCACGGTCACCTGATAACCGTGAGACTCGAGCTGAAGACAGCGAAGCACGTTGGTGAGATGGCTGCCAAACTCACGGGTGTGAAGTGGGTGCCGCCACACCTCAGTGATCGGATGAATCAGCTGCCGAGCCTTGTTGAGTCGAAGAACCGAAGCCACCTCGGCCTGACAACAGGGAACCAGAACCACATGCTTGGCTTTTTTGCTGAGCGCAAATCGAATTGCGTCATCCGTCGCTGTATCACATGCATGCAAAGCGGTGACGATATCCACTTGCTCAGGCAAATCGGCGGACGTGATGGATTCAGCTACAGACAGATGCAGAAACGACATGTTTTGAAAGGCCAATTTTTTTTGCAATTCTTGTGATTTCAAAACCAATTCTGGCCGAGTTTCAATGCCGAAAACCTGACCCCTGATAGGCTCTTTGAAAAACAAATCGTAAATAATAAATCCAAGATAGGATTTGCCTGCTCCATGATCCACCAAAGTCAAATTCTCAGGAAATTCCTTCAGCAGTGGTTCAATGAAATTGTACAGGTGATAAACTTGCTTCAATTTGCGGCGGCTGTCCTGATTGATTTTTCCCTCTCGGGTTAAAATATGCAGCTCTTTGAGCAACTCAATGGACTGCCCGTCTCGAATTTCAGGCATGATCTTATCAGTCTTTTGCTTTTGTTTGGAAGGAATGGAGGCCTGCTTGCTCATGGTTGCTCAGTGAAACTCTCTGATTTCTCGTCCCAAGAGAGGCTCACTTGGGTACTTTTGGTTTCTAAGCCCTTGGTGTAATCAAGACGAACCATTTTGTTTTCAAAGTTCACTACATATTTTCCATCATTGGCAATCGAGGATTCATAGACTTTCTCCAAGCTCTTTTTCTTCTCTTGAATCACCATAAATATTTTTGGATTGAGAATTTCCGAATGCACACAATGGGGCGAAATCAACTTCACCTGAGTAAAATAAACCCCAACATCGGCTACAAATCCTAATTTTTTGACGCTAACTTCATCGACGACTTTGGCATCGCAGTTATTTTTGTCAATCAGCTGAAAAAGTGGCTTGGCCGATTCGGGTGGATCTGAAAAAATCTCTGAGATGCTATAGTCATTTTCAGAAGCCACTTTTCCAGCCCCGAAATTTGCCGTGACCAACTGAAGATGATGTGATCCCAAACTGATTTTTTTGCTCTGAAACTTCTGCAATTCATATTTCACAGCGGGAGTTTTGGCTTTGTTTACCACCAATTTTGCATGGGAAGCGACGTCGTACCAATTCGGAGGACTGGCCGCCTTCGCAGTTTGAAGGAAAAAAAGACAAACAAGAACAGACATCCATCCGCCAGACAGTCTTAAATTTTTCATCATCATGGCTTCAGCCTAGAGTAGGAATCTAAACTTGTAAAGAAGCTTATCCCGCAGCGGCTTACAAGCCGGGTCTTCACTTTACTTTACTTTACTTTACTTTAACAGATAGACGAAATCATCTTTGGAAAGTCCACTGACGCCTTCAAAACTGCTGTCATCCACTTGCTCATCGGTTCCAAAGAGACGATCGAAGGATCCTTGCTTTTTAATTTTCAAATCAGCAATTCGCTCTTCAAGTGAGCCTTCTATGAGCAGATTGTAAACCTTCACTGCCTTAGTCTGCCCCATCCGGTGAGCCCGATCCGTGGCTTGATTTTCTACAGCAGGATTCCACCAGGGCTCGAGATGATAAACAATCGATGCTTTGGTCAAATTCAGACCCACACCGCCCGTCTTCAAAGTCATCAACATCACACCAGGCTCCGGAGTGTCTTGGAAAGCTGAGATCAATCGCAAGCGCTCTTTGGCGCTGACACTTCCTTGCAGCACAAAAGCAGGAACTTTCATTTTAAGCAGTTCTCTTTCAATTCGCCCCAGTGTCGATAGAAACTGAGTGAAGACAATCACACTTTCACCATTTTCCAAATGCTCCTGCAGAGAATTGAGAAAATGCTCGACCTTGACTGGGCGCTCTTCGTAAACCACTCCAGGCACGGCAGCTGGATCTGAGCAGATCTGTCGCAAGCGCATCAAGGCCGCAAACATGGCAATCTGGGCTTTCTTCTCACCTTGCTCTTGAATCAAATCTTCAACCTGACGAGAAAAAGTCATGGCCATCTTCTTGTAAATATCTTTTTGTTTTTCGCCAAATGGCAACAGAACCTTTTGCAGAGTCTTCACCGGCAACGACAATTTGACTTGCAACTTCGTCCGACGAAGCAAGAGCGGTCTTGAAATCAAACGCAATTCACGCAGAGATTCGGAACGAACTTCGTTGTTATAATAAGTTTTACGAAAGCTATCCACATCACCTAAACAACCTGGAACAACCAGGTCACAAAGAGAGAAAAACTCGAGATAATGATTCTCCATCGGTGTGCCCGTGAGACAAATCTTAAATTGAGCCTTCAATTTGCGAGCTGAGACCGAGCGCAGTGAGGTGATGTTTTTAAGGTTTTGAGCCTCGTCGAAAGACACCACATTCCACTCTTGAGTTTCAAAGAAAGCAATGTTCTCGGTGATCAATCCATAAGTAGCAATCAGAACCAGAGGCTTCTCGGACTGCATCTCTTCTTTGATCTGAGCCAGCTCCGCTGATTGAAAAACTCGCACTGGCAGATCCGGTGCGAATTTTTTCTTCTCATCCATCCAATTGTAAACAAGTGACGTCGGCACGACGATCAAAGATTTTTTGAGCTGCTCTCGTGCTTGAAGGCTGCTTAAGAATGAGAGAACTTGGAATGTTTTACCCAGTCCCATCTCATCAGCCAAGATGGCGCCCAGCTTTAATTCAAACAGGTCATGCAGCCACTGAGCACCTTCCCGTTGGTGCTGCAAAAGCAGCGATTGCATGCTCTCTGTCAGAGATATTTTATCGACTCCCAGCCCCTGTTCAAAGTAATCAAAGATTTTTTTCCATTGGCCTTTGGCTTCAACTTTTATTCCCTGTGATTTAAGCATCAGCAGCTCAAGCGCTTGGGATTTTTCCAGTTGATAAACTTTTTCACCGAAGCTATTCAGTCTCTCCGCACCTTTGGATTTTTTGATTCGATTCCAAAATCGCTGAAGAGATTTCAAAGTGGGAATTTGCTTTTTATCAATGCGATACATTTGGCCGCGAAATTCAATAAAGCCTACTTGGTCGGGACTGAAATTGAATTGCACCTCTTCTGTCGAGATCCGGGTTCCGTTGAAGAAAATCTGTGGGTGCAAATCAAACAAATTACTGTCCTCTTTCATTTCAGAATCACCAACTGAGAAACTGAATTCGAAAGGGTTTTCGTGTGACAAAAAGGGCACGCCATTGAATTCGACTTCGACTCCGTGATCACTCAAATCAAACAGTAAAGAGATCAAATATTTATTGAACAGTCCGATGTCCACCCACAACGCTTCGGTCCCGAGCTCCTTGGCGCCACTCTTGTCCAAGGATTGAATTTTCGGTTCGGTCCAAGCTCGCAACGAGTCTTTGAAGGACACCGCAATGGGGGCTTGAGCTCGAGTCAAAAACTTGCCACTGCTGCTCTCCGCAAAATACAAAATCAAGAATCGCAAAATCGGTAAAACCTGGCTTTGAACATTTTTGATCTCAGCCACCACATCGCCCTGAAAAATCAAAGAGCGATCCGAATTCAGTGCGTGAACCATCTTTTCAATAAAATCCAAAAAGTAATTTTTGACCTCGGAAGAAAACATCACATCAAAGGGCGTACCAGATTTGCCAAGCAGACCCGGAATCGAAAGCTTCAGATAAGTGATCATTTTTTCCAAGCTGCGATCAGCTTCAGGCAAATCCAAATCTGTCACAAACTCGATTGTTTCGCCGGAGCTCAAAGGACGATTGAGTCGCCAGTTGAGAAGCTCAAGCAAGCAGAAAAGGCTCAGACCTTGATGCCGTAGCAAAGTCAAATCAGCCGCGCGAAATTGATTTTTTCGCGAAGCCACAACTTTTCTTTCCAATCCAAAAAAGGCATCGATTCCGCCCCAGAAAGGCGCCATGAGAGGGCGCAAAGAAGCCGGAAAATTTAAATGCTCCAGCTCCATCCCGAGAATTTCGAATTGCACTGCAATTTGAATCGAACCTTCGGACTCTCGCACTCTCAAGGCCGGTTTGAACTGCGAACTTTCGACCAAGCTGTGGTTGAGAAAATAAATATGATCTTTTGCAACAGTCTGCTCAACCAAGTGAAGAGATTTAAAAATAGCTTTAGGATCGCTTTGAACTACATTGAGGCAAGCTTTCCAGCTGTGGTCGCTGGCTTTGGCTTGCAGATATTCTGCTTCTTTTGAATGGATTTCGAAGTCTTGCGAAAAATGACCTTCCAATTCACCCAAAAGACCGACCGAGTGCAGTCGCAAAACTCCAGAGGGAATGCTCTCATCCAGACCTTGCCAGATGGTGACTCGGGCGGCATTTTTGATCAGAGGCTCTGCCATCACGGTCGCGGCCAACGGGCGGGGCTTCAGAAATTCAAGATCTTGCATGGGAAATCCAAAACGGGTCCCCGTCTGTTCTGGCTGAGATCCAACCCAAAGAACTTCGAGATCTCCGACCTGCCTTTTTCTTTGAAAGGCCCATGCCAGAATTTCCAACACCACCAACCAAGTTTTTTTGAAGTCTTCATTCTTTTTTTGCAAAGAAGAAAGTTTCAATGGCTTCATCAACTCGTCGGCTAATTCTTCGAGTGCTTTGGACCAGTTACAGCTGCGATCTTGTAAATAAAATTTCGGATCCAGAAAGAGCGGAAACTGCGCCTTTCGAAATATCCCCACAAGCGAAAGGCATTGTCCGTCTTCGAAATGAAATTCAAGCGAGCGCGCCAATAAATGCAGAGCTGTGGCCGGCGCACGAAATCCAGGTAGGTCAATGCCGGAGAACAAAGTCCAAAATAAATCGCGAGAGAAGCTGTGACTGCGTAAACGGATTTCCTGAATTTCCTCTTCACCTGGCGGCAAAGATTTCAGGTCAACCAGTGGCAAAAGTTCGATGGCATCATCGTCAGCTCCGGAAAATTCGCAGTTGAGAATTTGCGCCGGCGGAGAAAAAATCACTCGCTGAAGTCCCGCCAAAGTGACAGACATCGGATTTTGCGAAGCAACCCAGTGGGTTTTGATCAGAGGCTTTGATTTCATTCGTGTCCAAACCAAAATTCAGTTAGCTGAAAAGTAAAAAGACCAGTTTCTAAATGCGCCAAAAATCAGCCTAACTCACAAATCACTTTTCATCTACAAAAAGAGCTGCTTTCAGCGAGAGAAAATGTCACCTAAAAGCCGATCTAAGTGTTGCCAACCTTGGGTCTCCAGCTTTATAAGCAGGTGGGAGATCGCTTATGCTTTCACAAAAACGAGTCAAAGCCCTGGTCCAACAAGCTGAAAACGAGGGCATCGATGGCGATATCGGGCCAGTTCTCAAAAGAACGCTAACCGTTGGCGAACTGATCAAATATCTGCAGCAATACAATTTAGAAAATCCTGTAGAAATCGAAATCCCCGTTGAGATCGAAGGAACCGATGAGATGACCAGCGAGGTCGCCTACGTCATTGATATTTTTGAAACTCCTGGTGAAACCAATGATTCTGATGTGATCACATTGCGCGGCTGTAAGCCGGATCTTTTGGAAGCCTATCAGATCTGGGAGTCCGATCCCGACAACGTGGATGCCTAAATTTTCCAAAGTAAATATTGAAATCAGCAACATCTGCAATCTTCAATGCAGCTTTTGCCCTGAAGTCATCCGTGCGAAAAAGCTCATCAGTTTAGAGCTCTTTCGAAGGATCATCGAACAAGTGGCTCCTTTGACTGAGCAGGTCTGCTTTCATCTGATGGGAGATCCTCTGGTCCACCCTGAGCTCTCGCAGCTCGTGGAAATTTGCCATGAATTCAAAGTGCGAATATTTTTTGTCACCAACGGAGTCCTGTTGCGAGAAAAGCAAGTCGAACTGCTCTTGCATCCGGCGATGGAGCAGGTGAATTTCTCTCTGCATAGTTTTAGCGATAATTTTGGCGACAAAGATCCCTCTGCTTATCTCCAGCGAATTTTTGATTTCACCGAGCGCGCCTTTGCCGAACGGCCAGATTTATTTATCAATTACCGCTTATGGAATCTCAATGAGCCTCGAGCTGTCCAGCCAAAAAATCTGCGAATGCTGGAGGCTATCGAAGAGCATTTTTCAGTTTCCCTGAATACAGATATCGATGTGCGCTTGCAGAAAAGCCTGGCGGTCCAAAATCGCCTTTTTTTGCATTTCGATACCGAATTCACCTGGCCGGACCTGAAGCTTCCAGTTTTAGGCAATAGCGGCACTTGCTATGGCCTCAAATCTCACTTTGGAATCCTCGTTGATGGCACCGTCGTGCCTTGTTGTCTGGACAAAGAGGGCTCGATTCCACTTGGCAATATTCAAAACCAAAGCATTTCAGAAATTTTAGCATCAACTCGCGCTCAATCTTTGCTTCAAGGCTTTCGCCAGAAGAACTTACTCGAAGATTTGTGTCAAAGATGTCAGTACATTGAAAGATTTCAAACCCCATCTGCACAGGAGTCCTTATGAATTTGGATGAAGCCAAAAAATCCGTGGACCGAGTTCTCGCCTCACTTTTTTATGATCGCATGAAGGGTGTGAAGGCTGGCAGTGAGCAAGCTTCGAAAACTTACTCGATGGCCGCGCAAGAGACTTCCGATCTGCTTTTGCATATGAAAGATCGACTTGGGATTTTATTCGGTCAGGATGCGGAAGCCCTGACGCAATTTTTGCATGAAGCTGGCATCATTCCTAAAGTTTAAGAATCTCACTGGCCAAGCCCTGAACAAAATCGTCGTTGCTATTGACGCAAGGAATGAGCTCAAAGCTTTCCCCGCCAGCAGTCAAAAACTTTTCTCGCAAATCCATACCAATCTCTTCCAAGGTCTCAAGGCAATCTGAAACAAAGGAAGGACAAGCCACCTTCACATGCTTGACTCCTGCCTTGGCCAATTCGAAAACCGTACTCTCTGTCGAGGGCTCAATCCATTTGGTTGGCCCCAGGCGACTTTGAAAACTAGTCGAAATGGCCGAGTGATTGATTTCTCGCTTCAAGTTCTCGCTCGTCTTCAAACACTGCGCTCGGTAACAATTTCTTTCGCAAGCTCCGGGCTGAACACAGCAATCAGGTCTTTGATAACAGCGCGAGTCGAATCGGCTCAGTTGTGAAATCGGCAAGCCGTGATAGGAAAGCAAAAGGTGGTCTTGAGGTCTCAGATTTTCTCGAATCACTCGCGCCTGCGCTTTGATAAACCATTCTTTATTATAAAATGAAGGTAAAATTTTGGGAGTCAAATTTTTGCCTATCTGCTCACTATTGCGAGCGCTGGTCATTTTATTGACTTCCTTGATGGCTCCTCCTCCGGTCGCCATAGCAAATTGAGGATAGAGGGGACAAAAATAAATCTCCGATGAATTTTTCATCGCTTCATGAAAAGCCTCTTTGAGAGAAGGACTGCCGACCTGCATGCCGAGCACCACCTGATACTGCGAACCTAGAAACAGTTGCAGTTTATCTTTTAAGGCAACCGACTCGACCATCAAGGGTGAGCCTTGCTTGGTCCACACTCTTTGATATTTATGAGCCGAGCTGGTTTTCCGGCGAGGGACGATGAGGACTTTCACGAGGAAATCTCGAAAGGGGCGTGGAATTTGCAAAATATTTTCATCCATCAAAAATTCTCGCAAATAAATTCCAACATCTTCTGGAGTTGGAGACTGAGGCGTCCCTACGTTGGTTAACACGACACTTTTCATTTTTAATCCTCGCAGTCTGAGTGAATCCGTCTGGCAAGCCTTTGATTGTAATTCAAAATTTTAGAAAGCCCGATTCCGCCGAGATAGTTTCCAGTTAAATAAACTGGGAAATTGCTCTCTTTGATCTGAGCTCCCTCTTTCAATAGATTCAGAGCGGGAATTTTGAGAGCGCTTTCTCGACGAACAAAGAAATCAGCCTCTAAAAATTTTTCCAGTTCGATTCCATAAAGTGGCAAGACATTGGGCCAGCGAACGATTTCCGAAAATTCGATCTTTAGGCTCTCGGAAGACAGCCTCCGTCGATCGCCGTGGATCTGGTCCAAAATTTCAGAATCGGTCAAGGGCAGAGCTTGGCCATTGAAAATCCAAGTTTCGCTTGTCAGCCTTCCGCGATTTTCGAAAAGATCTGTATTGAAAAGCACGCCGAGGCTGTGAAAATTTTCGTTTTTGGGGAATAGACAACCGAAGCCTCGAACTCGATTTGTCGGGTTTGAGAAGCCAATCGTCGTTGCGACGAGCGAAACAGTTGGCAAGGATTTCATTTTTTCCGAAACTATTGGCGCTATTTTTTCGAGAAGCTGACTGGCCTGAAGAAGAGAGGTCGCCAAAACGACAGATTCAAAACGACTTTGCAAACTGCTCAGATTTTCGACGCTTCCAAAGTGAAATTGAACGGACTGCATTTCGAGATTTTTTTTCAAGCTGAACATCAGTGCACTCATGCCTTCCACAGGCGCGATGCTTCCTCGCTTCGATCCCAGGGACGGCTTGATCTCTTTGCTGAACACTCCTCCGATCACCAGAGAGGCTGAAAGATCCTTGGCCTGAGAACCATAAATCCCTTGCAGGCCGGGAGCCGCTACAAAATCACAAAGCTGACGGGATCCAATTCGCAACAGCCATTGCTCAACAGTCTCTTGCGGTTTGGGCCATTTTTGCCCTCGTAGCAGCGCCAGAAGATATGAAAAAACAACTTTCACAGTTTCGCTCAAACTCAAGCTCCAATTTCTCGCTCGAGTTCGGAAAATCCACTTTTTCTTCGAGAGATGCCCAGCCTCAGCGATGTTGAGTTTTAATTCCGCAAAAAGATTTTCAACAGCTTCGCTGGCTAAAAGCGCATGTGCTCCTGTTTCAACGAGAACTTGCCTTTGTTTGGTTTGAATCAGACCGCCGACTTGGGTGTCGGACTCAAAGATTTCGACTTCCATTCCTAATTTCTTTAGGTTCCAGGCAAGGGTCAATCCTGAAAAGCCCGCTCCTAGAATGGCGATTCTTTTTTGCTGTCTCACAAAGATTGAGAAAAAACTTGGGTCTGAGGTTGTTTCAGTTTCAACCGCTCATCGAAGAAGACGCAGGCATTTCGCAAGAAAGGTTTTCCCTTTTCGGTCAGTAGAATTTCACTTTCGGTGATTTGGATCAGTTGATCCTTCAGCATTTCCTGCAAAAAAACTTTTGCCTCGGCTTTTTGCTCGGTGCTGATTGACACTCGACC
>JAYUCD010000122.1:0-8890 GCA_043740515.1 Bdellovibrio sp.
TTTCTCAACTCAGCTGAAACTTGAGCCTGTCAATAACTTTGGCTACCAAACAGCGGTGAAAGGCTCGCAAATGCTGAAGAGAAAAAGTCTTTCTGAGAAAGTGCTCAGTGAATCACAGAGTCCAAAAGATGAACGGATCAAAATAAGACAACCACGCCGCAACGCTCAGCTGCAGCTTCTTCTTTGCCAATTGCATTTCGGCTCGTTAGGCTGAAACAAAAACTATGAACCGAGAAAATTCGCCAGCAAAAAAAACCATTCTCGTGATTGCTCCAAATCCATGGAGCGTTCAGGAGCTCAGTCGACACAAAGAAAATTTCAACTTTATTTTCTTAGAAGATAGTTTCCAAAAAGAAAAAATCTCTTGGATCGACAAACTTCGCTTGATTCGTGGACTTCGCTTCAAAAAATACGTCGACAAAGCTGTCCAGATGGCCGAACAATACCAAGTGGACGCAATCTTAGGAGCCGATGAATTTATTAGCTGCCTATATGCCACTGCAGCCAGTGAAAAACTAGGGCTTCCGGTGAACTCTCTGCAGTTGGAACTGACTTTTCAGCATAAATATTATTCCCGTCTCCTGCAAAAAAAGTGGGTGCCAGAAGCCGTCCCCGAATTTGGAATCCTGCACACCCAGACTCCTCCTGATTTTCCTTTTTTTGCCAAACCCATTCGCGGTTCAGCATCCTTGATGGCAAAACGACTGAATTCAAAGGCAGAGCTTAAATGTTTTTTGAAAATTCCAATACTGAAAAAATTGTTTTACCTTCGCATGCTCTCAACCTTTGAGAACATTGCAGAAAAATTTGCTGACCTCAAAAAAATTGGCTCACCCCTGATTTATGAAGAAATTCTGCAAGGCGAACAATACACCTTGGAAGCTTTTGTGGTCCAAGGCGAGCACCATTTCATTGGAGTGGTGGACTCGGTGATGTACCCACAGAGCAAAATCAGCTTTTCAAGATTTGATTTTCCTTCCAAGCTTCCGACTCAGGTTCAAATGCGGATGCAGTCCATCGCTCATCGCTTGATGAAGAGCGCAGGCTATCAATTTGGCTTTTACAATATGGAGTTTTTTTACCATCCTCCGACCGATGCTCTAAAGATTATCGAAATCAATCCTCGCATCGCTTTTCAATTCACTGATCTTTACGAAAAGGTGCTTGGCTTCAACACCTTTGATATTTGGCTCAAGATCCTCACAGGCGAGAAAGAAAATTTTTTTCCAGCCAAATGTCAAGGTCGCTACTCTCATGCCAGCAGCTATGTGCTTCGAAGCTTTGAAGATGGTTTCGTACAAAGGACTCCGACATCTGATGAAATTTCTAAAGTCGAATCCGAATTTGATGCACGGATCATGAAGATGTCGAGCGAGGGAACTCAGCTATCATCTGATATTTTTCAGGATGTTGAAAGCTATCGCTTGATGACAGTCAATCTCGGAGGCAAAACGAGAGAAGAGATTCAAAATAAATACGAAAAAATTCAAGCTCTGCTGCCCTTTCAAATTCGAAGAAAAAATTAGCTCCGGTGTCGAACTCAAATAATTCGCTTAAAACATCCGGATCCGACAGAGGTCCGTTGAAACAAAAAAATAAGTTGAATCGTATTTTTGCAAATCGATACAGTTCATGTGAATTCAAAGGAAGGATTTTTTAACCAAGGAGTTCATATGTGTTCTGATTTTTCTCGCCGATCATTTCATCTTTTTTCTGGTTTGATGTCTTGTCTATTCATTGTTCTCGGATTTTGCACCCCCGCGCAAGCATATCAAGTCGCTCAGAATTCAAGAATCTCGAGCATCGAATGCGCTGCCAACACAAAGCCTCTACCGGTCAACAATCAGGCTGTACTGGCTTGGAAGGCATCTTCTCCCAACCAATTCCGAGACAGAGCTCACATTGAGGGAGTACTGGTTCAGACCTATGCTGACCATAGCGGCCATCACCACTACAAAGTTCAGATTGGCCAATCCAACAGCGAGACCGTTGAGGTGATTTACAATGAGTCCTTCGGGCAAGTGCCAGCCGCCAATCCCGGGGCGCACTTCGAAGCCTGTGGTGATTACATCACGTCCATCTTGCCCGCGGGAGGCTATCCAGCTTCGCCAGATGGAGCGATCATTCATTGGGTTCATCTGAGCCCAAAGCCGAATTCGCATGAATCAGGATTTATGATCATTGATGGCAAGCTTTACGGGATGCAGAACGAAAATGGGAGTCAAAACCGCCATCGAAAATTCTAGCTCGAACGGTGAGCGATGACTTTGATAAAGATTTTTCCAAAATCAGTCTCAGCAGGAATAACCAGAGCAGAAGAACCCGGCGGAAAGGTCGGGTTCTCGTTTTTTTTTAAGGCCTTGGGGAAACTCATTTTGACTTTGTAATGAGTAAAGTCCGGCTTCGCGTTGCCTAAAATCATGTTGCTAAATTCACCGACTGCGTCTGAATTTTTCTCACCAATCACCGACTGCTCTTCTCCGAACATATTGCTGAGAAGCTTGAGATAGATTCCACATTCAAAAGACAGCAACAGAGCTCCCTGAAAAATTTCGCTTCGAATATCAATCGTCGCTGCAACATCACCTTGCCAAATCGCATCGGGAGCCATCGCCAAGGGTTTTTTGATTTCGATCTTTTCGACTCCAAATTGATTGCAAATGTAACAAGTTGACCGCACTAGCGCGTTCACGACTCGAACGTCAACTGCATAGGGACTGGTCCCACCAGCGGGTGCAGACGAAATTCGCTCCAATGGAAGAGTCAGGAGACCTTTCGCCAAGGCATGAATAAGGACTTCGATCGGATATGGTTTGGCAAGGATCTGGCCGACGTTTTCGAGGTCGACAGGCAATTGAAAATCAAGACTTGGAGTGATGACCATCATTTCGGCACCCGAGACGTTTCGGTGGTTAGTTAAAGATTCAAGACATCCACCCTCCCTTAGTCGAGGGAGCCTGACATCAATAACAACCGCATCAAATTTTTGATTCTGGATTTTTTTAGCCGCGTCGGGACCATCTTTTGCGATCACAAAACCGGGAACAGACTGCGGAAGTACGGAGGCCGCAACACCCTCTCGGATTCGCTCAATCCCGCCGTCAGGTTGTCCCAAAAAGAGAATATTTTTCTTCACTGCCACCACAGGTTCCATCTGAGCCACTCTACGGAAGAAAATGAAAAAGCCTGAACACACAAAAACAAATGGTTCTATAGAAATGCATAATTTTGTTTAAAATAAAAAATTATCTTTGAAATACCTCATCTGTCGCTGGATGAGACATCGAGAGTAAATGGTTTAACCTCAACTGATCGTGAAATTCAAAGATGAGAAGCTGGACTGAACTTTAGAATCGAATCAATGAGCTCCTGTTAACTTTTCTCAAGCTTCAGGGATTTCAGATAAAATAAAACAGCCGCGATCAAAGCAATGCCTGAAGAAATTCCGAGAGCCCACTGGCTGCCGAAATTTTCCCAGATCCAGCCGGTTGAGACGCTGGCCACGAGCATGGCAAAACCGGATCCACCAACAAAAAGGCCGATGGCCGTCGCTTTTTGATTTTTAGGAGCCATTCCAATGACCATTGCTTTCCCGACTCCATCTGTTGCGGCGGAAAAAATTCCGTAAAGGAACAGTCCTGGAAGTAATATCCACCAATGATGGGCACTGGCAAAAATTCCGTAGACAATGGCAAAAATAAAAAGACCGTACATAAATATTGATTTTGTGCCTTTTCGGTCGGCCCAAATTCCAACTGGGTAACTGAGAATCGCATAAACTAAATTGTAAAAACAGAAAGACAAAACAACCTGTTGAGTGCTGGCTCCCAAGTTCTGAATTCTCAGCAAGAGAAAGACATCACTGGAGTTTCCCAGAGAAAAAAGAATCCAAATGGCGAGGTAAATATAAAACTCTTTTGAAAATTGGCTCAAAGATTCCCTGAGAGTTTGAGTGTCTGGCAGAATTTCCGTTTTTTTCTCCAATTTTTTTTCGGGAATTCCAAGTACTAGCAAAGCTGCGATCAAACCTGGAATCAGGGCCCAGAGAAAAAATCGTGAGAGCGCAATTTCAGGATACATAGCCAAAATTAGCAAAGTGATTAATGGACCCACGGTTGCACCTGCAGAATCCATGGAGCGGTGAAAACCGAAGACACGAGCCTCCTGACCCTTGGGTGCCCAATCGGAAAGCATGGCATCACGAGGCGCCGTTCTCATTCCTTTGCCGAATCGATCCAGCGCCTTGGCCGAAAGAGCGCCCACCCAGTTGGTCGCCACACCCGCGATCGGTTTGGAGATGGCTGCGAGAAAATAACCTGAGAAGACAAAAATTTTCCGCCGACCCATACGATCAGACCAGCGACCAGCTAGGATTTTAAAGAGGCCTGCGATTAACTCGGCCAAACCCTCGATGAAGCCGAGCGCCACTAAGGAGGCGCCAAGACTTCCCGTCAGATAGAGTGGCCAAATCGGATAGAGCATATCGCTTGCAACATCTGCAAAAAAAGAAATGAGCCCGATCAGGAGGATGGGTCTTGTCCACATGGATTCAGATTAGAACATTGCACTAAGTTGTCAAACAAGATTGCTATTCAAGGCCGCTTCGATTTCAATCGGATCGGTGAATTTTTTTAGATTGCTTCGTCACATCGGCTTACCCCTCTTTGCTCTCACAGTTTTGGGAACGAGCCTCGATCAATGGATCACAGTCAAAATGGAAAGCTTGCTGACGAATCCAGCAGGCGCGAGCAACTGGGTTTGGGCATGGGGCGCACTTTCGCTGATTCTGAATTTGCTTTATCCTTTGATTGCACTTTTGCTCGTGCTTTCTTATTTTCGCCGAAGTGAGGCTGGAAAAGTAAGCGAAGCTGGGGTTTCTTTTTTGCGCAAAAACTTGCGGTTAAATTTAATTGAAGAAATGCGGGCCTGGGGGAACTCCATGCTGTGGTCCTTTCTCTTTTTGATTCCTGGCTTGCTGCGATTTATCCGCTACTTGCTCCTTCCTTTTGTTGTGTGCTTTGACCAACAGTATTTGCGGGGCGAGCAAGACGCTTTGAAACGAACTCGGGAAATCAGTCGAGGTCAGTTGGGTCGCTTGACCTTGGTGTTTTTATTTTTTGCGGTTGTGGTCCCTTTGGCTCTCAGTGCGCTGGACGAGTGGAAACTTGTTTGGAGCACTCCCCTTCCGGCGCTTGGAATTTGTTTTTTAGAGATGCTGTTCAATTTATTATTTATTTTATGTTTGTGGAAAATTTATCAAAGGAGCTCAGGCTATGACTCTACTGTTTCAGTGGAAAGAAATTCAGTTGCGACAGCGGGGTCTGACCTTTGATGATGTGCTGATTGTTCCCAGCAAATCGGATGTCAAATCTCGTCGCGATCCGCAACTGACCTCGCGCTTGACGAAAAAACTGCAGATTGAGACTCCGATCATCAGCGCCAATATGGATACCATCACTGAAAGTGAAATGGCCGTGGCCATGAATCATCTCGGCGCTGTCGGGATTTTGCACCGCTTTGTTTCGGTTGAAGATCAGGTTCGCTTTGTGGAAACCGTGAAGCAATCGGGAGCCCGCATTTTGGCTGCAAGCATTGGCGTGAATGGTGATTACAAAGAGCGAGCGCAAGCCTTGGTTCGAGCTGGAGTGACTGTGATGACAATCGACATCGCGCACGGACACTCTTCACAGATGATGGATGTGATGAAGTGGCTAAAAGATTCACATCCGGAAGTGGAAATCATTGCGGGAAATTTGGCGATGCCGGATGCTGCTCGCGATTTGATCGAAGCGGGAGCTGACGCGATCAAAGTGGGAATCGGACCGGGATCAATGTGCACAACCCGAATCATCACAGGTGCGGGAGTACCTCAATTGACGGCGATCGCTCTTTGCGCCGAAGTCGCCGACTCTTATGGAGTCCCTGTGATTGCCGACGGTGGAATCAAAACTTCGGGCGACATCGTGAAGGCCTTTGCAGCCGGCGCATCAACGGTCATGTTGGGATCCATGCTCTCTGGCACCATTGAAACTCCCGGCGAAATTCAGAATGGCCGCAAACATTACCGCGGCATGGCTTCAAAATCTGCCCAGGTTTCTTGGCGCGGAGGAGTCCCAGAAGGAATGGCTCCTGAAGGCGAATCCACTTTCGTCAATGTTAAAGGTCATGTGAAACATGTGATCTCGGAGCTAACTGGCGGAATTCGTAGCGGAATGAGTTATATCAATGCCACGAGTATCAGCGAAATCCGTGAAAAGGCCCGGTTTATCGAAATCAGTCCCGCAGGCATCCACGAATCCCTCGCCCACGGTCTGTAGGTGCCTTCCCTTATTTGGTTAAGATCCGCGTCAGCCTGACGCGAATCTTAACCAAATAAGGGAAGGCACCCAAAACTGGACCAATGTGGTTTTGACCCTGAGCTTGGGAAAATGTATCCTGACTTTGGCTTGAGAGACTTCTGTTTTCGGAACCCTAGTTGTCGTTCAAACCCTTTAATTACTTCGATAAGACCCGCTTGATGAAAGCGGGTTTTGTTTTTCTAGGGTTTGCCTCAGACAAAATCTTTCTTCACAATCAAATTTCATGGCAAAAATCGGCGTATTTGATTCGGGGCTCGGCGGCCTCACCATCCTCAAAGAATTACTTTTATCCTTTCCCGAAGAGGATTTTGTTTATCTCGGCGATACGGCTCGCCTCCCCTACGGCACCAAATCGCCAGAAACCATTCGCAAATACTCCGAGCAGATTATGAATTTTCTCTGCACGAAAAATGTGGATGCTTTGGTCATTGCTTGCAACTCGGCCTCTTCCCAAGTCCCAGAAAAAGAATGGCACGGTCTTCCGCTTTTCAACGTGATCGAACCCGGAGCTGCTAAAGCCTACCAGCTCAGTCAAAACAAGAAAATCGGCTTGCTCGGGACAAGAGCCACTGTCGCCAGCGAAAGTTACACGCGAGAGATTGAAAAATTAGATCCAAGCATCGAGTTGTTCTCTCAAGCTTGTCCTCTCTTTGTTCCCTTGGCAGAGGAAGGCTGGACCGATGACCCGATTACGAATTTGATTGTCTATCGCTACCTTCAACCACTTTTGGCAAAGCAAATTGATACTTTGATCTTGGGATGCACTCACTATCCTCTGCTCAGAAATTCCATTCAGCGCGCCTGCGGACCAAACATAAATTTAGTTGATTCAGGAAAAGGATTAGCACATGAAATCAGCCAGGCTTTCGATAAAAAACAGATCATCGCTCGGAACCAATCCTCCAGACCCAATAAAAATATCGAAATTTTGATGACGGATTTTTCTCAACACTCTCAAGAAATGGCCGAGTCAATCCTTCTAGCGCAGACTCAAGCTGACTTGCATTTGCAATTTGAGATCGTGCAGCTTTGAAAATTAAAGCTGCTTAAGCTGAGCCAAACATTTGGATTTGATTTTTCAGGCGAGAATTTCTTCAGCAAGCGGAAATAAGTTGTAACCACTCATCATCGAAGCTCCATAAGCACCAACGTCGGCGACCGCCAGCCAGTCTCCTTCTTTCAAATCGACGAAGTAGCGCTGCTTCCCTAGAAAATCAGAAGACTCGCAAACAGGACCGACCACATCAGCGACAAGCTTTGCACCCGAAGCCTGATGCAATTGAAAAATTCGGTGTTCGGCTTGATACAAGGCTGGCCTCATCAAGTGATTCATGCCAGAGCTGCAAATCACAAAATTCTTCTCTCGAGTGCGTTTCACATATTGAATCTCGGTGAGCAAAACCCCACTTCGAGCGGTTAAAATTCTGCCCGGCTCAAATTGCAGATGCGCCTTCAGACCTTGCATCTCCATCTGCAAAATTTCTGCGTATTGCTCAATCAAGAGCAAATCACTGGAAGCCTCTATCAAGTAATCCATCCCTAAGCCGCCGCCCAGATCCAAAACGGAAAGCTGAAATCCACCTGCGCTCAAATCTTCAAAAAGCCTGCGCATTTTTCGCCAAGCTTCAGCCAAGACAGAGAGCTCTTGAATCTGCGAACCAATATGACAACTCAAACCCACTAGCTTGAGCGAATTCGAAAAACTGCGCAAAGTTTCTAGGCACTGAGGCAGCTCCGTCTCGCCAATGCCAAACTTATTTTCACGAAAACCGGTCGAGATGTAAGGATGAGTTTTGGCATCCACATCTGGATTGAATCTCAAAACCACCGAAGCTTTCAGATTCATTGTGCGCGCCAACTCACCAAGACGCTTCAGCTCAGAAACACTTTCCACATTGAACTGACGAATGTTGGCAGAAAGCGCCAGTCGCATTTCATTCAAAGTTTTTCCAACTCCAGAAAAAATAATTTCAAAACCGCTAAAGCCAAGTCGCAGAGCTTGTTGCAGTTCACCGCCGCTGACGATATCAACTCCAAGGCCTTGCGATCTCAACAGCTTCAAGACTTCCGGATTGGCATTCGCCTTCATTGCATAATGCAGCGAGAATTTTTGCGAAAGCTTGGATTTGAGCGCAGCTTGAAAGCTCGCACTGCGCTCGATCAGACCTTGGCGCGAGTAAATATATTTCGAAATTTGCTCAGGCCCCGTCCACTGGGAAAGACGCAGTCCATCGAGATGCAATTCGCTCTGAGAGTCGCTTCCGAAAGAAGCACCGGCCGTGAGGAATTCTGTTTTCTTGTACTCCAGTTTTGACACTCGCTATCCTTTGACGTTACATCTGATACATCTATGGCATCAGCAATGAAATCCTTTTCTTTTGGTCAGACTTCGGTAGGCCTACCGATCCCAGCTTATCGATTTTCCAATTCCGGCGCAAAAGTTCTCATTTTAGGTGGAGTGCACGGTGATGAGGTCGAAGGCGTGATCGCGGCCAACGGCCTGCTCAAGGCCTTCGAGCACGAGTTCAATT
>JAYUCD010000123.1:0-5061 GCA_043740515.1 Bdellovibrio sp.
ATTTGATGGCGCCCCTTGGAAAAGGTCAGCGAGCCCTGATCGTTGCTCCTCCGAGAACTGGTAAGACGGTATTGATGCAAAATATTGCCAACGCGATCACGGCCAATCATCCCGAAGTCAAATTGATCGTCTTGTTGATCGATGAGCGACCCGAGGAAGTGACGGACATGCAGCGAACAGTGAAGGGCGAAGTGGTTTCATCGACTTTCGATGAGCCACCAACTCGGCACGTGCAGGTTGCAGAGATGGTGCTCGAAAAAGCAAAGCGATTGGTTGAGCACAAACACGACGTCGTGATCTTGCTCGATTCAATCACTCGTCTCGCCCGCGCCTACAACACTGTCGTCCCACCTTCCGGAAAAATTCTCTCTGGAGGAGTGGACTCGAACGCACTTCACAAGCCGAAACGATTTTTCGGAGCTGCCCGAAACATCGAAGAAGGCGGTTCGCTGACAATCATTGCCACAGCTCTGATTGACACGGGTTCAAGGATGGACGAGGTCATTTTCGAGGAGTTCAAAGGAACTGGAAATGCCGAAATTCATTTGGATCGAAAACTCATGGAGAAGCGGATTTTCCCGTGTATGGACATCAATAAATCAGGGACTCGAAAAGAAGATCTCTTGATTGAAAAAGGCGATTTAAACCGACTTTGGATTTTACGAAAAGTTCTAGCTCCAATGAACGTCATCGATGCGATGGAGTTTTTGCTGGATAAAATCGACAAGACCAAAACCAATCAGGCCTTCCTAAGCAGCATGGGCGGCGGCAGCTAAAGCTTGGAAAGAATTGGATAAAAAAGCACTAGACGGGGGCAGAGCGTTATGCTAAACCCTGCTCCTTCGATCAGCAGTAAAAAGGTTAAAAAGGGATACTTATGAAAAAAGATCTTCACCCCAAATCTCATGATGTCGTCTTCAAGGATATGTCCTGTGATTTCGAATTCTTGGGTAAATCCACAATGTCTTCCAAAGAAATGATCAAATGGGAAGACGGAAAAGAATATCCACTTTTGAAAGTGGAAATTTCAAGCGCCTCGCATCCATTTTTCACCGGCAAACAACGTGTGATGGATACCGAAGGTCGAATCGATCGTTTCAAAAAGAAATACGGCAAAAAGTAGCTGCCCCCAGAGCCTTCGGTCTCTGGTTGAAAGAATGCTTTTGCCTTCTCCACATCAACCTCGAAGGTTCGCAATTGTGCGGTCTCACCAGAGATCGCATTTTTTTTATCTCGCAGCGAAAATGAGGATGCACTGATGTTTTCCAAACTTGAAGAAGTCGAATCCCGTTATGAAGAAGTGAATATGCAACTTCAGCGGCCCGACGTTGCCGGAAATCAAACTCAGTATCGGGCTTTTATGAAAGAGCTCTCAGACTTAGAAAAAGTCATCGTCGTTTACCGCGAGTACAAAAAGAAAAAATCTGATCTCGATGCCGGCAAAAAAATGCTCGGCTCCGAAACGGATGAAGAAATGCGAGAGATGGCCAAAGAGGAAATCCGCCAGCTTGAAAGCGAGCTCGGACCTCTCGAAGACAGATTAAAACTTTTAATCATTCCCAAAGATCCGAACGACGATAAAAATATCATTCTCGAAATCCGCGCCGGAGCCGGCGGTGATGAAGCCAGCCTTTTCGCCGACGAATTGTTTCGCGGCTACGTTCACTATGCATCCAATCAAGGATGGAAAGTCGAAATGCTCTCTTTCTCTGAAGGAAACGTTGGCGGCACCAAAGAGGTCGTCGCTCAAGTTTCAGGCGAAAGCGTTTTCAGCAAACTGAAATATGAAAGCGGCGTGCACCGAGTTCAGCGAGTTCCCAAAACAGAAGCCATGGGCCGAGTCCACACCTCAACTGTGACCGTCGCCGTGATCCCCGAGGTAAAAGAAGTCGACATCAAGATCAACATGAACGAAGTCCGGGTCGAAACTATGCGCTCCCAAGGTGCAGGAGGACAATCGGTCAATCGAACCGAGTCCGCAGTCCGGGTCGTGCATTTGCCTTCAGGTATTGATGTGAAATGCCAAGAGGGAAAATCACAGAGCTCCAATCGAGAGCGAGCCTTTCAGATTCTCGCAGCAAAGCTGCAACAGATCGAAGACGACAAAGTTCGTCAGCAGGCCTCTGACACTCGGCTAGAACAAATAGGGACGGGAGATCGCTCGGAGCGGATTCGAACCTACAATTTCCCGCAAACTCGAATCACTGATCACCGAATTGGTCTGACGATTCACCAATTGACCCAAGTCATGGGCGGCTCTTTTGAGTTGCTCATAGATCCGCTTATGGCACACTTTCAGGCGGAGGCCTTGAAAAACCAAAGCAAGCAGACATGAAGCTAAAAGAAGTACTTGATCGCACCATTCAATTTTTTAAAGACAAAAACATAGAAACTCCTCGGCTTGAGGCAGAAATTCTTTTGGCTGAAGCAATGGGTTTCAAAAACCGAGTCGATCTTTATCTCAAATTTGAGCAGCCTTTAAAAGAAGAAGAACTGACTCGCAGCCGAGATTTTGTAAGGCGAAGAATTCAAGGCGAGCCAGTCGCTTATATAACTGGTCGAAAAGAGTTTTTCGGCATTTCATTTTTTGTATCCTCAGCTGTTCTGATCCCGCGCCCTGAAACAGAACTGCTGGCTGAGGAAGCGATCGCCTGGATTAAAAAACAAAATTTAACAAACCCACAGATTTTAGATTTAGGCTGCGGCTCGGGATGTATCGGCCTTGCAATTTTAAAAAATATCCCTGAGGCGGTCCTAACCGCAGTCGACAAATCGGAGCAAGCACTTGAGTTCGCGAAAATGAACGCCGAAAAATTAAACCTCAATGAGAGAACAAAATTTATTTTGAGCGACATCCAATCTTTAAAAATGATCGATCAAAAATTTGATGTGATCATTGCGAACCCACCTTACATAGCGGAAAATGATCCCGAAGTGCAAATCGAAGTTCGTAAATACGAACCTCACCTCGCTCTTTTTTCAGGCCCAAATGGTGCTGAGGCGCTGAAATCCTGGTCCGAAAAATCAGTTCCACTTTTGAAAGACTTGGCCTGGATGGGTTTTGAAATGGGCTGGACTCAGTCCGAGATGATGCAGGAACAATTCAAGCAGCTGAAATTAAAAAACGTCAAAATTATCAAAGACCTTTCTGGCATGAATCGGCATATCACAGGAGAGAAAAATGGATAAAATGACGGTTCAAAGTGGCCACGTCCTCAACGGCAAGATCGCTACCAGTGGCGCCAAAAACGCGGCCCTTCCCATATTATTCTCCACCCTGCTTGCAGAGGGTGAACATGTGTTTAGAAATGTTCCGCGCTTGAAAGATATCGACTCAACCGCCGAATTACTTCGATCCTTGGGCTGCGAAGTGGAATGGCAAGCAGATCTTTTCAAAGTCCGAGTCAAAAAAGCAAAATCTCTCGAAGCCCATTACGACCTCGTTCGAAAAATGCGAGCCAGTATCTTGTGTCTCGGCCCCTTGCTCGCAAAATACGGCGAGGCAGTCGTCTCCATGCCCGGAGGCTGTGCGATTGGCACAAGGCCCATCGATTTACATCTAGATGGAATGAGAGCACTGGGTGCTGAAATCACGCTGGCTGAAGGCTATGTGAAAGCTCAGGCTAAAAAACTGAAAGGGACCAACTTTGTTTTTGAAACCTCCACGGTCGGAGGAACAGAAAATGTTATGATGGCGGCAGTTCTTGCAGAGGGAACCACAGTTCTGGAAAACGCAGCGAAGGAGCCAGAGATCGTGGATCTGGCAAATTATTTAGTTGCGATGGGCGCTCAAATCAAAGGCCAAGGCACCGGAGTCATGACTATCGAGGGGGTTTCTCAATTAAAGCCCGCCGAATACACAATCATGTCGGATCGAATTGAGGCCGGTACCTTGCTGATTGCAGGAGCCATTACCGGCGGCGAAGTGACGGTCGACAAAATCGACCCTGATCATATTGATTCTTTGCTGATTCGAATGCGCGAGGCCGGTTTCAAAATCACATGCGAAAAAAACAGCGTGAGTGTAAGCCCTGCTAAAAGTTGGCAAGCGGTTGATGTGACGACCAATCCCTACCCACTTTTTCCAACGGATCTTCAGGCTCAGTACATGACACTGATGGCAGCGGCACAAGGGACCAGTGTGATCACTGAAGCCGTTTTTGAAAATCGCTTCATGCACGTACAAGAATTGATTCGAATTGGAGCTGATATCACTCCTAAATCCCGAGTTGCGATTGTTCGTGGAAATATCAAAGCCCTCAAAGGCGCCCCCGTCATGGCAACTGACCTGAGAGCAAGTGCATGTTTGGTGTTAGCTGGTTTAATAGCTGAAGGCGAAACAGTGGTCGGACGAATTTATCATTTGGACCGAGGATACGAGCGCTTGGAAGAAAAGCTATCGAGCCTTGGCGCCAAGATTCGCAGATCACTCTAAAAGCTCGTTTAATTTGATTAAAAAAAAGGCAAAAAAAAGCCCCGTTCTTATAGGGGGGGTGAACGAGGCCTTCGACAAACATAAAATTTTTGAAAAAAGAAAGATCTCAGCCCAAGGAGGGGATCCGGGCTGAGACCCTAAAATCGGTAAACGAACAAATTACTTCGTCAGCTCACTAATTCCGAACACAACGAGCACAGGCGCTGAAAATGTTGCTCTCTCATTTCCTGGGAGGGGATCCAAGGAGAGAGTCTCTACAACAGGTCCTGACTTGTGCTTATTTAATTCCAAACCTTCAACCATCACCTTTTGGCCGTTGTAATCTGTGAGATCTACATTGGCCTGAAGCTGGTAAACTTCCTTTTCTGAAACCACGAGATAAAAATCGCTATCGATCGTCATCGTGATTTGACCGACATAAGATTGTGTTTGTGCCGCAGCAGGTCCCGTAAAGATTGGCAAGATTTGAACTTGCGCTCTTGCTGTCGCTGAAATTCCCAAAACAACCAAAATGTAGATTGTGATCAGTGCATTTCGAATGAAGTTCTTTTCGGCGAGAATTTTTGCCATCGTCCAAACACCTCTTGCCAACTATAAAAGCAACAGGCGTGCCAGACGAAACTCCA
>JAYUCD010000124.1:0-9167 GCA_043740515.1 Bdellovibrio sp.
GCCCTGCACAGAATAAACCGCGGCTTCTTGTGAACTTGGAATAGGATGCGAGAAAGTTTGCCCCGCCTTCATTTTCAAATCGAAATAAAACATGGGCGAGTAAATGTGCACCGGTGATCTGTGACCAGCAAGCTCGCCAACGATGACTTGAATTTGGATTTCATCTTTATCAAAACTGGGCAAAGATTTTTTTGGATAATGATAGAAGCTTGGAGAGATATCTTCAGACTCTTTCGGAAGAGCGACCC
Source organism: Bdellovibrio sp. (assembly GCA_043740515.1). GTDB lineage: Bacteria > Bdellovibrionota > Bdellovibrionia > Bdellovibrionales > Bdellovibrionaceae > 21-14-0-10-47-8. The sequence goes on from JAYUCD010000124.1 coordinate 249, forward strand.
AAATTTGCAAGCCATGCATCCGCGTTCCAGGTTTTTTCATCTCAGGAGGAACTCTTTCCGAGTGTGAAATTCCGCGGCCTGCTGTCATCCAGTTGCAATCGCCGGGCTGTATTGTTTGCACTGTGCCTAAACTGTCTCGGTGAACTGCGGAGCCTTCAAATAAAAAAGTGACCGTCGATAATCCGATGTGGGGGTGAGGTCGAACATCCATGCCTTGTTCAGGTGAAAGTTCAACCGGACCCATGTGATCAAAGAAAACAAAGGGGCCCACATACCGACGTTTGGCGAAGGGGAGAACTCGGCCAACCGAGAATCCACCCAGATCTTTTTTTCGCGCTTCAATGATCATTTCCACTTTTGTCATGGTTGATCCTTTGTGAAATTGAGATCATAATCGAGCGATGTCACATCTCTTTTCTCCCATTCGATTTCGCGAACTCCAAGTTAAAAATCGCATCTTTGTTTCACCCATGTGTCAATACTCGGCCAAAGAGGGCTTGGCTGAAACTTGGCATTTGGTGCATCTCGGATCTAGAGCCATAGGCGGTGCTGGAATTGTTTTCACCGAAGCCACAGCCGTTTCCTCCGAAGGACGAATTTCTCCAGGCGATCTTGGTTTGTGGAGCGACAAACATGCCGAAGCTTTGAAGCCAATCACCGCTTTTATCAAAGCTCAAGATTCCGTTGCAGGAGTTCAGCTTGCACACGCTGGAAGAAAAGCTTCAGTGCAAGCGCCTTGGCTCGGTGGGAAACCGGTCGGAGCTGACCGCGGTGGTTGGAAAGTAGTAGGCCCCAGTCCCTTGGCTTTTGACTCCAATCATCAGACTCCGCAAGAAATGAAAGAAGCCGATATTGAAAAAGTCATTTTGGATTTTGAGAATTCAACCAGGTGGGCCGAGAAAGCTGGATTCCAAGTTGTCGAAATTCACATGGCGCATGGATATTTGCTGCATGAATTTCTCTCTCCTTTGAGCAATCAACGAAGTGATCAGTACGGTGGAACTTTGGAAAATCGAATGCGATTGCCGCTGATGATCGCTGAAAAAGTTCGTAGGCTTTGGCCTCAGGAATTGCCGGTCTTTGTTCGCATTTCCGCCACCGACTGGATTGAGGGCGGTTGGGATTTAGAACAAAGCATCAGCTTCTGTCGGCGTTTGAAAACATTGAGCATTGATTTGATTGATACCTCAACAGCAGGCTTGGCACCGCAGCAAAAAATTCCTGCTGCACCACTTTTTCAAGTTCCATTTGCCCATCAAATCAAAAGCAAAGTGGATATTCGAACGGGCGCAGTCGGTTTGATCACAGAGCCACAAGAGGCCGAAATGATTTTGCAGAAAGGCGAAGCCGATGCGATCTTTGTTGGACGTGAGCTTTTGCGAAATCCTTACTGGCCGCTGAATCGTGCAGCTGTTGAGCTTGCGGAAGATATCAAATGGCCCGATCAATATGATCGAGCCAAGCCGCGAGAACATTCGCACAAATAATTATTTAGATCCCAAACACTGTGATCGGAGGCTTTCATGTGGCAGTTTTTGAAAATATCAAAGCAACGAATATCTATTTCAGTCTCTGTCTTAGCAGTGTCGGTGATTCCCTTGCAAAAGGACAAATGGATCGAATTGAAATTCAATAAAATTCAGCCGAACCAAGTGGAAGATTCAGCTGAAGGTTTAAAAGTCAGCGTCGACTCGTCAGCCAGTCCACTGGTTTTTAAATTAGTCAAGCCTCTCAAAGTGATCGGTTTTTCTGCTGACATCGAAACCAATGGCAATATCAAAGACCGGGCGATGAAAAACTCGTTTGGCGAAGACAGTATTTTTCGCCTCGGCCTGGTCGCAACCGGTGATAAAAAATTGGGTTGGCTCCAACGCCAGGTCGCTGCCGATTGGGTCCAAAAACTTTTTGCGCTAGTCCCCGAAACGACCGGCCTAGACCAGATCTATTTTTTCAACGTGGGCCGCGAAGATCAGGTCATCGGCCAATCAAGGCAACATCCTAAAAGCGATTTGATGTTCGAGCAGATTGTCCAAACTCGCAAAAGCGATCAAAAACTTATTCACTTTGAACATAAGCTCAAGAAGCCCCTCACGGCAGCCGCTTTGTGGATCAGCATTGACGGCGATGACACCAAATCCAACTTTACAACGGTGATTAAAAAAATAGAGTTACTCATTGAGGAGTCCTCCTTAAAGGACAAATGACCAGTCCTAGATTTTTCACAAATGTGAATTTTCAAAAAGTTATTTGTTTTTTTGTGAAATACGACTTTGATGTTAATTCAAAACATAAATAAGAAAATTATTACCGGAATGGAAGCGAGACGGAAATGAACAAACAGTTTAAAATTTTACTAATGGCTGCTTTGATGATGCCGTTGACATCTTCAGCTGCAGATATTTATTTTGCTGGCGGAATTTCGCAAGCGAGCCAATCAAACAGTGTTTCGGCAGTCGCAACTTCTACGAAATCCTACACTGGCTATGGAGTTCTCGGGGGCTTCATGCTCAGCAGCGAATTTGGCATTAACACAGGATTTCTCTACACCGAAATGGGCGGACATAATAATGTCGGTGCTACCACGTCTTTCGATGAAAAGGCTCCTTACTACACAATTCCAATTATGGCTGAGTGGTGGTTCAGTCCAAACTTTGGATTGGGCGGCGGTCTTTATTATGGATTTTCAGCAGGAAATATCACTGACACAGGAACAAGCAATGGCTCTAACTCATTTGGCGCAGCGAACTATGCGAACAGTGATTATGGTTTGGCAGTCAACGGACAATTCGCCTATCCAGTCACTGAAAGCTTTAAACTAACCGCAGAAGCTATCTGGGAATACGGTCTTGCCAACGTAAGCACCGCTAACAATGTGACTTTGAACAATTACTCGATTCTTGGTTTAGTTGGAGTCGGATACCACTTTTAATAATTCAGACTTACATAGAAAATGCTAAGATAAAAAAAGGGACGATAACATCGTCCCTTTTTTTATTTTTTCTAAAGCAACTATGCTCTAAACAACAGTTCAATTTTCAACAAAGTGGCTGTTAAACCAAGTTTTCTCAGAGCAGGCCACGAACCATGTGGTACGTCTTCGCTGATTGCGTTTAGGATTCATTTTGTAGAGGAGAGAATCTATGAAAGAAGACTCCTCTTGAACTTGAGAACACTGTAAAAAATCGGTTGATGAATTTTGCAGTAGCTTTAGCTCTGGAAGAAGTTCGGGGTTTGAGGTCATCACTGCCAAAACTTCGTAGGAATTGGATTTGAGAAGATCTTTGATTTTTTCTAAAGTCGGAGATCCATCCGCTTTGACCAATTTTGAATTGGTGCGAATAAAATATTCTGACATGAATCCGGCACCCACCAAAGAATCTCGGTCTAGGTAAAGGACTCGACTTGAAAGACTGCTCATTTTAGCCGGAACGCCAATTTCTCCTAGTTGAGTATTGAAAAAGCAGCCTGCGATCAGCAGAACCAAATTCAAAGTGAGAATCACGGGCCGAACAAAGTTTCGTGAAGAGGCAAGATTTTTTGAATAGAACCAAAGTGCGGACCAGAGCCAAATCGAAATTGGAAAAATGGGGTACATGAAGCGTTCTTCTTTGTGAGGAACAAGACTGTGAACCACAACAAATATCAAAGCCAGTCCCAAAAGTTCTCTCAAGCCAGGTTGTGTGAGACGGCGCCATTGTTTGAGCAGGAGTAGAGAAAATGGAAAAAATCCCACAGCGAGCCATGTCACCCAGGTCGCGTACCAAGGTTCGGAGCCATAATCGGCAATGTGTTTATTGGTTTCGATGTAGGCAATCAAAGTCGAAAAAATAGGTCGGTGATCAAGCCAGTCGATGCCCGCATTGATTATCGCGAGAGCAAAGCTGACGAGGAAAGCTTCCTTCCACCATTTTCGATGAGAGCAAAGCAGCCAAATCAGAGTGGCGAGATATAACATTCCGACTTGAAATCGGATCAAGGTGGCAAGACCCAAAAAGACTAGTCCAAGTATCAATCCCATTCTTCTGTTTTGTAAAACAGACCAAATGAGGAAGCCCACTCCGAGAGACAAAGGGCCCATGGAAAGACTTTCTAGAAAAAATCGAGTCGAGACAAACGGCATCAATCCATGCAAAGCGGTGGCATAGAGAGCAATTTTTCCAATCTCAGGTTTTTTGACGGCTTGGAAAAATAAAAGGCAACCCCATAAGCTTGTCAGCGAAAAAACTCCGACCATTGCCGCAAGAAATTGCGCTTGAGCCACAGGCTTTGAAATGCCGATCCATTTTCCCAGCTCCAACAAGCCTCCAAGCGCCCAAATAACTAGCGGGGATCGCCAAGCGGGAAGTTCGTGCACCCCCGTTTCAGAAAATTTATAAGCAGGAATCAGTTGATTGAGATAATCATCAAGCGCTTGTGGCCCAAAGACAAAGTAGGAGGAGATCAGTCGAAATCCCAATCCCAAGGCGAGAGCAAGCCAAAAGTGTTGCATGAAATTGTTTTTTGTTTGCGTCGCCTGCATCATGTCCATAGTCGTGAAGCAATCTTGACCGAATTTTCAAATTTCACAAATGATAATTTTCTGGCGAGCAGTGTTGCGATCATAGGTGAGAGATTGATTGACAGACCGAGCCTTCAATTTGAAAATTGGGTATGCAGTTAGCAAAATTAATAAATCTGCTCCAAGAGAGCGAACTGACGGCTGAAGAATTCGGGCAACTTATGGGAGTTTCCGGAATGACCCTGCGTCGTTGGGCTCGAAAACCATCGGGTTTTCAAATTCCTGCTCTTTATGTACCTGCAATCAGACAGGTCTGTTATCAACTGATCAGTGAATCCCGAGTGCAACACGATTCTCCAGCTGTACAGTCTATTTTAAAAGACGAGCACAAAATATTTCAGAAAGCAGCTCTCGACAATTTGGGCGTCAAAGAAGTTTTCGACCCACTCAATCCAAAGTCCGGAAAAAAGACTCTCAGTTGCCTCATGAATATTGGAAGCCAGGTCGACAAGCAAACAGAAGTGGACCGCAGTTCAGAAAAAATTAGCAGTTTCAAAAAATTGGGAAAACAATGGAAGGAGCGAATCCTTTTTTTATCCCAAACCACCCAATCAAAAAAATTAAAATTTTCAGAAAAATTAGTCGCCTATGGAGCTCTTTTTTACTTGATCACGCCGATCGACTTCATTCCTGATCACGTTCCCGCTTTCGGTTTGATGGACGATTTTTTGATCTTAGGATTAGCGCTCGGCTACTACACGAAAAAATTCACTGCCTAACTTAGTGTTTTTAGGCAAATGTTCTTCGGACATTACTTTTCCAAACGCTCTTCGATCACATTGATGACGCCCTGACTGTCCTTCTCGGGAACCGAGCGTTCTTTTGATTGACCGAAAATATAACCGACGGCAAGCAGGCCTGAGAGGTTATGATCGGATTTATGTAATGGGCTTGAGCGGTTTGCTGAGATATCATAGTTAGCCAAATCAACAACTGCAATCACTCGCCAATCACGAAAAGCCCAAGTTTGAATGTAAGATTCGTCATATTCCAAAGCTCCACCAACCGCTTCATAAAATGCACGATCAGACCTCACGTCTTTTCGGCCAACATCAAAATAATTCGAGAGAAATTGCCGATCTGCAAAAGTGACTGAAAAAGCCAGCTGACTATTTGTTCGATACTCGGGATTCGCTTCTGATCCTCCCTTTTTACTTCCCCAAGTCCATTGAATTTTAATTTCTTCGACGACTCCCGCGAGTCTGGAGCTAGAGAAATCAGTCGAGGCGGCCTGAAAAATTCCTGCCTTGAGCTTCAGATCTGAATTAAAATTGTAAACCAATTGCGGACCCAAATCGATGATCCAAGGAAGCTCATCCATTCCTTTGCGCGCATCATCTTCGGCCAGTCCCTTTCCAGGCCAAGCGCCACCTGAAAAATCCAACACCCAATTGTCTTCTCTCAACAGATGGGCTCGAGTTCCCTCGCGATCATCGGCGCGAATAACGCTGCCACGATATTTGAAAAGAGGAATCGGCACAATCAAAGTCGTCATTTGTGAAGAGGCGGGATAATGTTCGAAATTCGCGACCCCGAGGCCACCTCCATACTCCCAGCGTGGCGGCAAGTCGTTGATGTCATCACTAGCAGTTGCGAGCGGAGAGTGTGCAAGAACCAGCGCAACACTGACCAGGATCGTCGTAAGAATTTTGGTGAAAAATACAGATCTCGGCACGCCAGTCTCCAAAATTTTTTGAACGGGGATTTCCAAGATTGAATTGAATTCATCGGAGAAGCAAGATTTTTAGTCATGCCGCTTCAAACCGATGAGCAAGCGATAGATTACAAAGTTTTCAAATGCTGGAGCTGGCGTTTTGGTGCGGCCATTTTGAGCTCTGAAATTGGCGGTTCTTTGACTGAAGGAATATAGCCTTTGTAATCCGGTCCTCGTAAAAATTTCGGCAGGACGCTGTTTCGTCCACGTAAATAATCTTCTCGCAAAGTTGCTTGCATATCCCAATCTAAGACTTGGTCAAAATAAAAAAGCATTGATTCAAAAAGAGAGATCAATGCGATCGAATGAGTTGTCGGGTGACGAGAATCGAGAAAATCGGTCAGATTCCAAAACCAATCAAATAATGATGATTGATCTGAAGTCGTAGTGGCCAAAATTTTTTGGTAAGCCAACTTGAAATTTCCACTGTTTGCAATCAAGTCCCAATATTTTGAGAAACGCTGAATTTTCGACAAAGTCACTGCATCTAAATTTTTATTTTCCAGAATTTGGAAAGGTGGCCGCTCGCTGTACTTCATGCTCCACTCAAGGTCATGGCGAATGATTGGCGTGCCCTTCAAGCGCTTCAAGACTCCGACCTGCACTTCATCGGGACCCAAATTCGCGAGCTGATCGAATCCAGCCGCGAAGCTTTGCAAAGTTTCACCTGGCAAACCTGCGATCAAATCAACGTGAGTGTGAACCTTGGTTTCATTTTTAAGATAAACAAGATTCTCACAAACTTTATTAAAATCTTGCCGACGACTGACGAGAGCTGCAACTTGTGGGTTCCAAGTTTGGACTCCAATTTCAAATTGCAAGCTGCCAGCTGGAAATCGGCAGATTAAATCTTTCAGCCCTTGAGGCAAGCGATCCGGAACCATTTCAAAGTGCAGAAAAAGTCCAAGTTCGATTTGATCTAAAAAAAATTGCAAGATGCGATTGCTAATTGAAGGACTGAGATTGAAAGTCCGATCAATAAATTTGAACTGCCGCACTCCAAGATCAATTAATTTCTGTAAATCCGCCAAGAACAAATCGATCGGAAAATTACGCACGGATTTGTCGAGTGAGGAAAGACAGTATTCGCATTTGTAGGGACAGCCTCGGGAAGCCTCGACATAGATGATCCGATTTTTGATATCATTTTCATCATAAAGTGCATAAGGCGATCGGATCTTTGTGATGTCGGGCAAAGGTCCAGAGATTATTTTTTGTGAAGGGCGCTCATTTTTTCCTAAAACTTGATCGCAAAACTCGTAAAAAAGAAAATCGGCTTCTCCACAAATTACATAATCAGCGGTCTGGCAGATTTTTTGTTTTGCCGTTTCAAACGAAACTTCTGGACCACCTAAAACGATCAAAGTATCTGGTCTTTGAAGCTTGATTTGTTCAATCACTCGCAAAGTTTGATCGGTGTTCCAAATATAAACTCCGAAGCCAATGATCCTTGGATTGCAGTTTAGCAATTGTTCGACGATTTCTTCTGTCTTTTTTTGAATGGTGAATTCAAAAATCCGTGCCATCGACTGATAGCAGTTCAAATTGGCATAGAGATATCTGAGGCCAAAAGCCGCGTGCTTGTAGGTGGAGTTTAAAGTCACCAAACAGATCTCAGTGTGTGAAGGATTTTGCAGCTCAGAATTCATTCGGGCTGAGATTTAGCAGAGGCCGAGGCCCAGATCAACCGAGCTTGCTCAGTTTTCAGATAAACCTTGATGATTTGGATAAAAATATCCATATTTATTCTATGGATGATCAAATTGCAGAGCAGATGGCCTATGATCTGCGACTTCGCTTGGACCCTCAGCAGAGTTTAGCCGAGGATTACGCCTGGGTTTGCCATGCCGACACTGTTTACTTCAGTCGCTTTCCCAAAGGTCTCATGGGGCCATCGTCAGCAACCGTGAAATTGATTCAATTTCTGTTTGATGAATTCGTTGATCAGAGCTTTTTCATCCTGCGCAATCGAATTTTTTCCACGGCAGTGCTTTCAAAAATGTGTGAGGGCATGGTGCAACTGGCTGCCAAACGAGCCACCGGTGGGATCTTGCCGCAAGATCATGGCTTGAAGCTTGAATTTCAATGGAAAGAGATCGGCAGTGCCGAGACTCACTTTTTAAAATCTCAGCATTTGGAAAATATTGAGTGGAAATCTCCGGCCTATGTTTTCGATGCGCTGGAGGCCCATTATTTTCTGGACAATCTTCTGGCAAAGATTCCCCGCGGAGATATCCGCCATGTTTTCAATCGGCCAATCGCTGCTTTGATCTGTGACAGCAATGGCAAATTGTTGTCTTGGTCAGCTAACAGCAATTCGAAAAACAAAACTTTGCATGCCGAAATTTTAGCTTTGCAGAAGTATTTTGAAAATTCCGGCATGAAAATTCCTGTGGGTGCGAAAATCTATGTTTCTTTGAAGCCTTGTCGCATGTGTGCGGCGATGATCGCCCAAATGGCTGAAGATCCCGATCACCTCGAAGTCATTTATTTCAAGGACGATCCAGGACCTCTTGCGCAAAACACGGCGCTTGATCATTCCAAGTGCCTCAAGCATTATTTGCTCCAAGATGACTGCCTCTGAATTAGAAAAAATTTTACTGACTGAAATTCCACTTTCTCGAGCCATGGGTTTTCGCGATCTTCG
>JAYUCD010000125.1:0-18338 GCA_043740515.1 Bdellovibrio sp.
CGCGGATGCGCTCCACGACGCCGTCGCCGTACGCGACGGGAGTCGCTCCGAGGTCGAAGAGAAACTCGCAACTCGACTGTTTTACGTTACGTCATCCAATCACCGATCGTCGCCTCGAGAACGGTTGACCTAGACATGAATTCTCTGCGCAAAAAAATTGTGAAGGAAGAAAAAGTCTCTGGCTTTAAAACTGTTGATTACAAATGCGAACGGATCACAGTTCCCTCACATGATGGAAAAAAAATCCCGGTCACTTTTTTTTATAAGAAAGGTTTAAAAAAGGATAAGCAGAACCCAGTATTACTTTATGGCTACGGTGCTTATGGCCACTCCATCCAACCTGGATTTATTCGGCAGAGCATTCCTCTGATGAACCGAGGTTTTATTTATGCGATTGCTCACATCCGAGGAGGCGAAGATTTAGGCCGTGCCTGGTATGAAGACGGTAAATTTCTCAACAAGAAAAATAGCTTTCATGATTTCATTTCTACCGCTGAATGGCTGAGCAAAAGCAAGTGGACTTCACCTGAACTCTTAGCGATCATGGGCGGAAGTGCCGGCGGAATGCTCATGGGAGCCGTGATCAACATGCGCCCCGAGCTTTTCAAAGTTTGCGTCGCTCACGTACCCTTTGTCGACGTCTTGAATACCATGTTCGATGATTCGCTCCCATTAACGAAAATAGAATTCAAGGAATGGGGAAATCCAGCGGAGCGCAAGTTTTACGATTATATGAAAACTTACTCACCCTACGACAATAGTGAAAAGAAAGCCTATCCGAATCTTCTCATCACAGGCGGCTTGCATGATTTCCGAGTGACTTATTGGGAGCCGACAAAATGGGCGGCGAAACTGCGAGCTCTCAAAATTGGAAGTGAAATACTTCTCTTGAAAATTAAAACAGCCGCCGGTCATTTTGGGGCCTCTGGTCGTTTCAATTATTTGAAAGAAGAGGCGGATGTTCTCGGGTTCATCATTCGCTATCTGGGACTTCCGCTCAAATAGCCTAAATAATTGTTGCAGATTGATTGAAGAGAATTTTTTGCCTGTTCGGTCATCCTCAAAGAAATCGCAACAATTCCCAATTCGCTGGGATCTGTGATTTGTCAGGCAAACTTGCATTTCGCATCAGGAGAGGCACGATCGTCTCTTCAACGCTTGGTCCACCGTGAAATCCCAATTCCGTGTCATTGAATGCAGTTGCGGGCTCAGGGATTAAGACCAGGTCGGGGTGCTTGGAGGCTTGAAAATAATAAGCGAGGTTTTCAATAAAAAATGGATAAAATAATTTTCTATATTTCAGTTCGAGCTGCCCAGGACAGAGTGCGGCCGAACCATTCACAGCAATTGCCATCGAGCTTTCGGGACAAAGATTAGTTTTTTGATACTCGAAGCTGACATCTAACTTTTTAGACAGAATGCGAACACGATTTCCATCTCGGTAACTAACGATTTCAATTCCTGGTTGTTGGACAAAAGACCTCGCCCAATTGGCCTGGGCACCAGGAGCCAAATGCTCTGAAGAAAAAAGACCCGCCATCCTGCCCTCATTGAAGACTTTCAATTTTGGATCAATTGAATTGGCGATCGCCTCAACGTTGAGGCGATACAAAGTTTCAGGCATGAATCCGTGATCTGCAGAAAGCATAGAAACAACCTCGTGCCCTTCGCTTTCTCCTTTTCGCAACAACTGAAAAAGATCTTTCAACGAAGAGTCGAGAGAATTCAGATAATCAATTACCTTCTCGGAGCGAGGACCATTTTCATGACTTAAAAAATCCACTCCGACTAGATGAACAAAAATAAACTCTGGCCATTGATTGGATTTGGTTTCTTCGAGCAGAATTTTAAGCGAATCAATTCGTTTTTGATCAAGGTACAGGTAATCAAGAAGCTGTGCTGCGAGACCTGACTTGAGATCGAGCAAATCTGAGCAGACGCTTGCGCCGACTCCCAATCCATAATCAAGACTCACACTTCGCCGATTGGATTCTGCCAACCTCTCGAAAACGTTGTGCCCTTTCATAGTTTCACTGAATTTTGGGCGATCCAATGGAGATTCAAAGCGGATTACAGTTTTATTTGCAATAATCGTATTGCCAAGCGCGCCGGTTAGGCTCACGGGCCGCTCCTGTAGAAGTCCAGCAATATTGGGATAAGTCAGAGATGGAAAAATCGAATGCGCCTGCATCAACTGCTGGCCCGGCCCCAAAAAATGTTTTTCAATTTCAGGCAGTCGTTTTTGCTGAATCTCAGCCTTGAGAGTTTGCAAAGGCAGCCCATCAATCAGAAAAAAAACTACCGTTCGCTTAGTGGTTTTCTCTGGATCACGATGAACTTTCCGCGCATATTCCTCCGGCACACCGTAGCGAGTCGCACATGCCGAAAGGATTAGGAATAGGATAGGGAAAATGAATTTCATTTCGACGATTCTCATAGCAAATTCGGGTCCTCACTATGACACACCTGCATTCTCTATAGCCAGGCAAACCAAGTAAAAATTTCCAGACTGAAAAGAGAGTACCCATTAAGCTATCGCCCTGCCTCCTGCCACCACCAAAACTGCGCTCGACAGATTGCCTAAAAATCCGGAAGCTTTTCTGTTTCATCACAGGACTTTAAATCTTTTTTAAATAGCTGCAGTTGTATTGTCCGACGGATGGAACCCAGAAAATAATCATGGGTGTTAAAAGAACCCGCGGTCGTCGATGAATTTGACGCCGTCCTCACTGCGGTCGCGATGCCCTTTACCGCCATCACTCCCACAGCTTCGTCCTCCACAACCCCGCTAGAATTCCCAAACGTGGTTTGAATAAATTGCTCGCTGGCTTGTTCAGGGAGGCGGATTGGGTGTAAGGACATGCCGTGGCATGCACAGAAATGATTGCACTCTTACCCATCGCCCCCGCTGTGAGCCCCGCTCAGAGCCCGCTTTAAACCGGAGAGAAAGAAAACCAGTGTTGCAAATTGGCCGATTGAATCAGTTGAAAGTTTTGGAAGTCACTCCCAGCACCATCTATCTGGATGCAGAAGATGGAAACGAGTTGTCGCTACCGAACGACTTGGCTCCGAATCAGGAAATCGTCATCGGCCAAGCCATGGAAGTTTTCGTTTGTTATGATTCTGAAGATCAGCTGATTGGGACTCGCGAAATTCCTTTGGCTCAAGTTGGTGAATTTGCGCATTTGAAGATTGCAAGCCTGGAACCGGTGGGTGCCTTTCTTGATTGGGGATTGGAGAAAGATCTTTTTCTTCCCTACTCGGAGCAGAACCGGGAGCTGCGGGCTGGGCAAGATGTGATTGTCTATGTTTACCTCGACAATACCGACCGGATCTGTGCATCGATGCGGTTGGAGAAATATTTAGACAAATCGCCAACATCTTATCAGGTCGGAGAATCTGTTGAGCTCATGATTATCAGTGAAACAGATCTGGGATTTAAAGCGATTGTCAATGGCCAGCACATCGGCGTTCTTTATGCGAACGAAGTATTTCAAGACCTTCAGCACGGACAAAAACTTCCAGGAGTGATCAAAAAAATTCGTGAAGATGGAAAATTGGATTTGAGTCTTCAGAAGTTGGGGCACCGGGCCGCTGAAGACATTGGCCCGAAAATTCTTGAACTTCTCCGCAGCAAAGGCGGATTTCTGCCTTACGACGATAAAACGTCTGCAGAAATTATTTATCAAATTTTTGGAGTCAGCAAAAAGAAATATAAAATGGCTTTAGGCAGTCTTTATAAGCGACGCTTGATTTCGATCGGGCCAGACGGAATTCGACTGCAGAGCTAATCACTGGTCCCCCTTTTGAGATCCGCGCCCCTTCAAAGTATTTTGCAATTTAGCCTGGTACAATTCCATCAATCGAGCTTCGACCTTGGGACCCTCGACTAACTCAATCAAACCCAATGCTTTAGCAACCGCCTCCAAAGTCGACCGTCCATATTCGCTGCTCTCGGCTCGCAAATGCTCTGCTGCCAGATTGGGCGTGCGAATCATCACGCGAGGCAGATCCGCCAATTCGGGATGTCGAGTGTTCACTTTGCTCGCTTGTCGCCAATTCCCATCAGGAACGAAAAGCTGTATGGGCTTCCGAAACTGTGAAACCCATTCGGCAGTCAGTTCGATCGCGTCTTCTGAGGGAAACAGCAGAAGACTTTGATAAGCGTCAGTTAAAAGTTCACTCAAATCGAGAGTGTTTTTTTCTTGTCCTCTGACTTTCATCAAACTGTTCGGCAGTGCCTTCAAAGCGAGTTGTCCACTGTTAGTTGTTCTCTTCAATTCTTTCGCATGAATGACAAGGACGACTCGAGTTTGAATTTCCAGACGAGGAATTTGATTGCAAATGCAGAGTTGGAGATGCAATCCGCAACCATCACAAGGCGCCTTGGTTTTTCTTCTGCCTTTGCGAATCGATTTTTCGTCCAGGTTCTGCTTCCCATTCAAACTCGAATTTTCCATTGGCTCAGTGATAGAGTTCAGAATAGAATCAGGCAAATGAAATCAAAAAAAATTCGCTGTCGATGGGCCTCCGATTCGATCAATCAGATGTATCATGACCGCGAGTGGGGAAAACCTGTTCATCAGGATCAGAAGCTATTTGAATTTTTGATATTAGAAGGAGCGCAAGCTGGACTTTCCTGGACAACAATCCTGAAAAAACGTGAAAACTACCGCCAGGCCTTTGTTGATTTTGATGTCCTGAAAGTTTCCAAATTCAATTCTCAAAAGATTCGCGGTTTTATGAAAAATGAGGGCCTGGTTCGAAATCGTCTGAAACTTCAATCCGCAGTCGGCAATGCTCAAGCTTTCCTTAAGCTTCAAAAAGAGTTCGGCAGCTTCGATAAATACATTTGGCAATTCGTCCAGGGGAAACCGATTCTCAGTCGGCGCCGAAATCGACAAGTCTGGCCTACTGCTTCGCCGGAGGCTGAGCGGATGAGTCGAGATTTGAAAGCGCGTGGTTTCCGCTTTGTTGGGCCCACCATCTGCTACGCCTTCATGCAAGCCTGTGGCTTGGTGAATGACCATTCCATCGAGTGCTTCAGACATCCTCGACCTGTTCGAAAATAGTTTTACAGAGGTATCTTTTATCTGAGACTCTCAATGCTCATGGCAAAAATACACATTGGTCTCGTCTCTGAAAATAAAAATTTGGAAAACGAAATCAAGCAATCAGCCGAGCAATTGGGTGGAGCTTATGTTCATTACTCACGCAACGTTTTGGAGCTTTCCCAAAAATCTGCAACTGATAAATCTCAGCTGATTATTTTAGATCTGCCCTCGGCCGGCGAAGGAAGCGAAGTCGGCTCACTGTTGACATTTCTGCGCAGTAAAAAGGATTTGCAGAATTTGCCGATCATCTTGCTGACCACGCCGGCACGATTCGAAGTCGCTTTTTTGCTTTTAGATTCGAAGCTCCGCTGTTTTCCAAAAGCTTCTGGACTCTTTTTTCCTTTGCTGTCAATTGCTCCGCTTCTCCAGCCAGATTCTTTAGCAACGGGTACTTTGACCAAACAGTGGGTTGAGTCAGAATTCTTAGTTTCACTTTCAGGCCAAGTGGGACAGAACACCCAATTTCACATTCAAGAGCCAACGGCGAAAGAGCGGCGAAGGCCCTTTTTCTGTCAGCAATCAGAAGAAGTTCGGACTCATTTGGGCTGGTTTAAATTCACCGTGCGAATGTTGGAACAAAGCATGGACAGCCTGACAAAGTTATTCAAAGGGATGACTCCGGAGATGATCGAAGAAATGTCCACGGTGCTACTTTCAAGAGTGATCGATGACTTTAAAATCAAAGCTCAAAACGACCTCTCGACTCGCGGAGCTGTCTATTTGCCTCCGACCGACCAGATGAATCCTCAAGAGCGCCGGTGGGTGCTTTCCCAAGTCAAGAATTACGGGAGTCTCTTCACCTCTCCCGATTGCGATATCCTCTTGGAAGTCAGCCAGTACATTTAAGGATTTTAAAGTGCCGCCAACTGTTTCAGTACAGAGTTGTTTTTCGGCATGATGACCAGAGCTTGAGGATTTTCGAGAATTTTTTCCGTTTCGAGAATTTCGAACAGAGCATCTGATAATTCAGGATCTTGAGAGATTTGCTTCAAAGCCTGGCCGACGATTTTAGGTCGAATAGCTGCAGCTTTCGCAAACTCGATCGATGCTGTTCGCTGTGCACTGCTGGTGATAATATGAACTTGGTTTTCACCGTCTTGCTTGATCGAAGCCGTCACCTGTCGCAATCGGTTGACCACCTTGGCTTCGATTTCTCGAATCATATTCTCATCTCGGAAATGTACCTTTCTAATGTAAACAGATCCAAGTTTATATCCCCATTCTTCAGATTTTTGCGTCACCTCGGATCGAACGGTCTGACTGAGCTTGTGACGATCTTCCAACATTTGAGACAAAGGCAAATTGCTCAGCGATCGAACAGTAGCGTTGCTCACATTTGCCGACAGCGAACCTCGCGGATCGGTATTTTTGAATAGATAAGACAATGGATCGCCAATCAGCATCTCATACCAAATGCCGATTCCCATTGGCGCACCTTCTTCAGAATTGACCGGCTGGGAACGCAGATAGACCTGATCCATTCGCATATTCAGGACATATTCTCG
Organism: Bdellovibrio sp.; assembly: GCA_043740515.1. Classification (GTDB taxonomy): domain Bacteria; phylum Bdellovibrionota; class Bdellovibrionia; order Bdellovibrionales; family Bdellovibrionaceae; genus 21-14-0-10-47-8. The sequence continues at coordinate 6,620 of JAYUCD010000125.1, forward strand.
TCCCATGATATGAATCACCAGGGCTTTCCATGAAAGTCTGGGCCAGAGATAGTGAACTCCGGGTCGATCCAGCACAACCACGACCTGACCGAATAAAGTTAAGACCTGGCAAGTTCCTTCTTCGACAATCGTATAGAAAAGAAAGAAGCGCAAAATTTTTAAGATGATAAATTCCAAGGCCACTGCAACCGCGAATCCAATTCCTATCAGGCTCATATTCATGACGGCCGCCCTTCGGAGCGTTCAATAATTATTTTTTTAGCAACTTTGAAAGTATTTAACTTCACATTGCGCACAAAACTTTCCAACACCCCGGGTCCCGCCGATTTCAGATCTCTCATCTGAGTCGACAAAGCCAAAAGCGGCTCGACCTCTGCCTGAGCTTTCAAGGTTTCGATCTCAACTGCACGCCGTGACTGAACGATTGTTTGATCGGCAGAAGCTTTGGCCAAACTGATTTCGGAAGAGACATTGTTGTAAGCTGTGTTGATCGCAGCGAGAGCGGAATCAACTTCATGTGGAGGCTCGATGCCTGTAATCAGCGAAGCATCCAAAATCATGCCATAGCGAGCTTCGGCGACATGACACTCTTGCACCAGAATGTCGTTGATATCTCGCAAGTTTTTCCTCAGGTCATTGACTGACACAGTTTCAGTAACATGTATTTCTTGCGCTTGAGCTTCTGCACTGATTTCTTTTTTCAAAGGAGTTTGACCCTCGAAATTGGCGATTTTCTCTCTGAGAATCGAAACGAAGTAGCCCATCACATGCGCAATCGGATTTCGAATTCCAAAAAAGTAGGCGTAGAGATTTTTTTCAGAAACTCGAAAGCGAATTTGACCTTTGAGACCAATATTCAGCTGATCACGAGTCACAGCTTCGAGCACTGTTCCGTCAGTATTGGCTCGTGGAGATTCCGGATCAAAGGCCATGTTCATTGTTTCAGTTGCGATGGAGACCTTGAAGACTTTCTCCCAAGGCAATTTAAAATGAAGGCCTGGTTCGATCACTTTCAAGATTGGATAATTGTAGCGCAGCTTTTCTTCTTCATTTAAAGTCTCAGCAAAAGCCTCTTGATTGGTCTTACGATCATTCAAGCGGTCTGCTCGACCTAAAATAGTTTTCACTGCACGTTCATTCTGATCGATCGTGTAAAAACCTGCCACAATACATCTCAAAAAAAGATAGCCTAAGATACCAATTAAAATTTCCATGTCCCGACGGTATTTTCTATTTCTGACATCGACCATGTAAAATGCACTGCAATAGCCAAAGATTCTTGCATTTGTGCACTTTCAGTCGTGAAGCAAACCCTTGTGTTAAAATCAAGGCATGCTCAAGCAGGCGTCCGTGCGACAAATTCGATCCGGCAAACTGACCAGAGAAATGGGATACATTGTCTTGAGCATGTGCTTTTATCCCCGCGGCCTCAAAAAAGAACTCAAAGACGAGTTTCGCAATGACTTGGCGCCCACTCCAGAGCTGCTCAAAGATTTCAAACACTGGCAGGCGCTCGAAGGTCAAGAGGCGGGCTTTAAAAAGTCACATTACGAGGAGCGCTTCGCACTATCACGAAGAGCCTTCGATTATTTTGCCTGGCTTTGCAAAAGCAGTTTAGAGAAAGATGTTTATTTAGTTTGCCAATGTGAGTTGGGAGAGCGCTGCCACCGTGAAATTTTATTGTTGATTGCGAAGCAAGAATTCAACACTGAGACAGCTTCCGTCTTTCACCAATACCCGATCTATCTGAAGCGTTTAGAGACCACTTTGCCGACTGGGCAACTGAGAACTCAGGAACCGTTCGATCGAAAGTGACGCAGCACCTTGGCTTGTGTGAAAGCTTTGGATCTTAAATTGACAGTTGAGAAACTCAACCTCATCGAACAATCAGCGCCTAAAGAAAGTTATTTGATCTGCTCATTTGAAGTCGGCTTTTCCTGCTGCATGCGATTAGGATTCGCACTTGGAGCCGGCCGACTTTCACTTGAAGTTTCCGCAATAAATTCTTCTGCCTCGGCCGGAGTCTTGACTGTCGAAGGCCTTCCGATCGAAGTGAATTTTGTATTATCTGGTTTGTTGTCCTGTTGAACCATGAAAACTCCTTAAGTGAGACCTCTAGGCCCCTGGCCTCGCAACATTCCTGCAACAAAGCTAACCAATGCTAAAATCAAGAAAACGAAAAGCAATCCTTTTCCAATATCCATTGAGACTCCGGCGAAACCTGTTGCGCCAAAAAGAATGGCGACCAGAGCAAGCACAAAAAATACCAAAGCAGCTCGTAGCATAGAAACCTCCTGTTGCTTTCATCGATTGCAATGAGGGGGCCATTTTTAACTCTACAATAAATCGAACAAGTCTAGGTCATTGAGTTTTTGTTGAGGGCAAAAAGTCGCCGAACTGGGGAACTTTGCTCCCTTGACCCTTTGAAAATGCAAGCCAAATTAAAGACAAGCCCTGCACAGGCGAATGAGAGTTGGCACTTTCATTGCCTTATCCACAGTCGGATCTCATTCGAACTAACTTAACAATCACCTCAAAAGGAGGCTCTATGAACGAACAAACAGTCAAAGGCGCTTGGCGCGAAATTAAGGGCGAAATTCAACAGATGTGGGGAAAACTCACTGGCGAAGAGTTGGACCGCGCCGAAGGAAACATGGGATCTGTTGCTGGAATGATTCAGCAAAAATATGGTCATGCGAAAGACGAAGTCTCTTCAAAATTAGATGAGATCGTTCGCAAGTATGATACCTCTTCTTCTTCAAATGATGCAAATGCAGCTGGCGTTCGCACTCCAATGCAAAAGGTTGCTGATGCAACTGAAAGTTTCAAAGAAGGCGTCAAAGGAAAAATGTAAGCTTGAATCCGGATACTGTTTCCAACTTCCAACAAGGAGTCTTTTATGAAAATCACAGTTCTCTTGTTGGCTTCGGCGCTGAGCGGATTTGCTTTGGCCGAATCCACAACAACAAGCACAACATCCAGTTTGATGTCCCCTAACTCATCTTCTTCCGGCTCTTCGTCTTTGACTGTGCCAGGAGATACCTCGAGCTCGTCACTTCAGAATTCAAATTCTTTGAGTTCTGGCGCGATTGCTCCTGCTCCCTCAACAGACAGCAGAACTGGATCATCAACAAATAACAACATGGCGCCAGCCGCTTCGGATTCAAGCAATATGAATTCAGGTGCAGCTGCAACGACTGAGACAACCTCTAGAACATATCGTGAAGAAACAGTAGCGGCACCCTCTGTTACTGGTGGCTTTTACATTGAGCCCGGTTTGTTCGGATCTAGAAATGAAAACTCTCTGAAAACTTCCCAACTGTTACCTGCGGGCGATGTGAACGGAAGATCTGAAGGAGTTGGTTTGGATTTGAAGATTGGTGGACATCTCAACGACATCGCTTTCTTGGCTTTGGACGGACGCTATGAGCGTGCCCGCTTTTCGGGATCTAACTATCAGAACGCTGATTCCAATATCTATAACTATGGTCCAACACTTGGATTTCAAGCTCCAATTTGGGGCATGAGACTTTGGGGAACTTATGTTTTAGATGGCGTCAACGATCCCCAATCAGGCGCCAACAACGTCAAATTGAGATTCACAAATCCTTACGGCTGGAGAGGTGGAATTGGCTTCCATATTCAGAGCGTCAGTTTGAATCTTGAGTATGAAGATCTGACGTATCGAACAACTGAAGTTCAATCTATCGGCACAGCACCTGTTGGTTCAAATACCAAAGTTGACTTCGGTCAGCGCGGATATTTGGCAAGCTTGAGCTTCCCGATCAGTCTCTAAAAGTTCAGAAAGTTTTTGAGAGTTGCAGTCTTAGGCCTGCAACTCTCTAGTCATGACAGCGCTTAGGAAAAGTAAAAAATACAACAAATCGATCAATCCTCAGGAGGATACAAAATGGACAAATCATTAAATGGATCAATCGCAAATTCGGCGAGCTCTTCAGCTTCAACTAAAGACTCTTTTAAAAACGCTCCGCATGTCGCTGGACAAGCAATGTCTGAAGCAAAAAATTCAATTCTGGAACAAACTCAACCAGCAGTTGATTTTTTCAAACAAAACTTTTCTTCAGTTCAGGATTCTGCTAAACAGTATTACTCTGCGACCACTGGCGCTGTTAGAAACAGCCCATTTTATGCAATCTTGGGCGCTGCTGCGATCGGAGTAGGAATTGGAATGTGGGTTTCTTCACGAAATTCTTCCGAGTCCTAAGCTTTATCCAAACTGAATCCTAAAAAAAAGGGGATGAAAAATGTTAAAGCCTCAATTGGAAGTCCAGTTATGATGAGCAAAATTTTAACACTTCTTCTGAATGCTTTGATGAATTCATCCCTAATGTCCTCTGAAAAATCGGACCGGGGTTTCCTTGCGAATTTCAATCTCGCTTCCTTGAGACGAGTTTTGATGATCTTCGCCGGAATTCTTGCCAGCTTGATCTTTTTTGCGGGTGGCCTTATGACGATCGTGCTGGATTTGGTTTTGAGTAGCCGAGACCAGCATGCCATCACACTTTCACCAACTTCTTACGTTGGCCTTGGACTGATTGTCTTTTCAATCTTTTCAATTGCTCTCATGTCTCGACGAAAACTTTGGCTCTTGCCAAGTGAGCGACCACAACAATCTCAAACTTCTGCAAATGTAAGTGCTCCCATTTTAGATCTAGTGGCAGGCTTGATCGCCGAATTCGCTGAAGACCGCCGAGTGGAACGTGAACTCAAAATGCAAGCCGCTACTCAAGCGATGGCTGCTGCATCAGCTGCAGCTTCGACTGCAGTGTCTGCGAATATGACAGAGGTCCCGACAGGTCTTGTTTCTACTGAAACTAGCAAAGATCCGAATCGCACCTCCTTCAATTGATTTCCAAAATTCAACTGCTAAAATTCGACAAAAAAAATATGCCAGTATGGGACCTTGGTCCCGCCCCGTCTCCTGTTCGGACACTTTCAATTCCTCAGTTTTGAATCTTCGAGCCATCTAGACGCCAGACCAGTTCATCCGCTCGCTCTTTCGGCCGATAAGTAATCGTTAGTTTTGTATTGCACAGTTTTGGAAATCCTTCCGTCTCCTGGAGGTCTGGTTTGAAGCAATGGGTGAAAAAGCTTTTAGAGCAATTTGATATTCCTTGGGAAGACCCTGCCACTTCAAGCAATCCCTCGTCTGAAATTTCAGATGAAAAAGCAACTCTCTTGCACATTTTGGACACCTATAACAAGCATCTCATTGAGATTGGTTCCCAACCCGTACGCCGAGTGCGAGAAACTTTGGATGAGTTTGCCAAAGGCATTATGAATTCGGATCCTGAGCTTGTCGCAAAAAGTCTTTTTCGCTTGCGACAATTCTTTTCAAGTTACCGAATTGACGAGTACACTTACATTCAAAACACTTTCGATGATTTCAAGAATATCATTTGGGATTTTGCTGACCAATTGGGAGAAGACATCCGCTTTGAGCAGATCAAAGATCTGGATGTCAATCGAAACCTCGAGCAGCTCAGAGAAGCAGTCGAATCCAATTCCATCGACGTGCTTCGAAATAAATCTCGAGAATTCATTGATTCCTACATCGAAGTGCAAACCAAGAAAGATGAGCATCGTTCCAAGCGCATCGATGCCATTCAGCGCAACTTGAGCACCGTTAAAAAACAACTTGTTCAAGCGAATCACAGCATGCGCTCGGATCACCTGACCGGGGCCTTCAATCGCAAAAGTTTCGATGAGCAAGTAAAGAAATACATCAGCCTTCACAATATTTCTCAAAATTCGGTTTCAATGATCATGCTAGATATCGATTTTTTTAAAAAAATAAACGATAGCTATGGGCATGATGTGGGCGACTTCATTTTAAAAGAATGCGTTCAGTTGCTGAAAAAAGTGTTTCATCGTGAGACAGATTTTCTTGCTCGGATTGGCGGTGAAGAATTTGCGGTCATTCTACCGGATTTTCGCTTGGACCATGCCGTTCATAAAGCAGAAGAAGTCATGAATCTCATACGCAAACAGGTCTTTATCCACGGCGAAAATAAAATCAATTTCACCATCTCCATGGGCATTGCTCAATTGACCAGTGGTGAAGCTGGAGATCAATGGATGAAGCGAGCTGACACTGCCCTCTATCAGTCTAAAAACACGGGCCGAAACAAATACACTGTTGCCCAAGCAACTTTGCAGAGCGTGGCTTCCTAGGCTATTCTTACCTGGCATAGCTGTTTTTAAGTTCGACAGACCTGTCAAAGCTAACAGCCCCTGACGCTGTTCTTGAAAGTGTTGACAGCTTTCGCAGATGTCTATTTGCTTTTGCATTAGCTTTGATCTCGAGCTGGCCTCCCGATTGCTCTCTAGATAATCATGATCAAATTTTTATTCTCAGCGCTCCTTCTGGCGCCGCCTCACTCGAGCTTCGCCGATGTGAGCATGCGTGATGGCAGTTACATTCAAACTTGGACCGACTTTCAAATGCCGTCGGGGAGCAAAAATCACTTTGAATTGAAGCGAACCTATAACAGTCGCAGTCTAAGCCATGGAATTTTCGGCTTCGGATGGTGTTCACCATTGGAAGACAGCATCCGCTGGCAAGGACGCCAGATCTTTCTCAACGACTGCTCAGGCACGCAGCCTGTCCAACTTCAAAATGAAGGACAAAATTGGATTCGAAAATTGGAAAATGGAGCTTTCCAAAAATTCAATAGCCAAGGACGGCTAGTGGCCATGAAAGAAGAGGGGAAAAGCTTAGAGCTCATATTTATTTATCAAGGTCCCCGTTTGCACCAATTGAAATTTGGAACCAGCCTCGCCTTCTTCTTCTACAATTTAGACGATGCCAGCCTGCAAAAAATTGAGGTCAAACAAAAATTTAAAATACTGTCTGTCCAGCTTTATCGTTTTCAAAACAGAAACCTTATTTCAGTGAGCAGCAACCCATCTCATCAAATCACTTATCAGTATGATCTCTTTCACAATCTCAGTGCTTGGAGCTTTCAAAAAAAATACATGAAGATCAATTATGACAATGCGAAGGATCAAGTGAAAGACATTGAATCTTCGGATGGATGCCATGAGATCTATCAATTTGCACACTCTTCAGCAACCACTCTGGAGTCGAATTTTGAGAGAACTTGCCCCCAGCTTCCAGCATTGAAACGCCATTTTATTTTTCGCTCCATCGCCAAAAGCGGACGTCAGCTATTCCTGAAAGAAATCCTTTTTAGAGAAAATAATAAAAATGAAAAAACGATTCGAATTGGAGAAATCAATGACCCGAGAAAACTTCCTTAAAATTTTAGGACTTTATCTTTTGGCCTACCTCTTGTCCTCTTCAACAGCCGCTGCGGCTCACATCAATAATAAAAAACTGGAAAAAAAGATGAATAAAAAATCCCTGGCAAGTTCTTGGGCTCACCAACAAATCGAGACCAACAAAGCCCAAGAGCTTGCCGGAGATCATAGACCCTTGATTGCCATCATCGACACAGGTGCCGATCTTTCCCACCCCGCACTTCAGAATAATTTATGGACCAACCCAGGAGAATCAGGTTTGGATTCAAATGGACGAAGCAAGTCGAACAACGGAATCGATGACGACCAAAATGGATTTATCGATGATGTCAATGGCTGGAATTTCGTCAATCGTTCAGCAGACATCAAAGATTTACACGGGCATGGAACTCATATCGCCGGCATCATTTCGCAAACCGCACCGCAAAGCCGACTCCTCTTCTTGAAATATTATGATGTGAATGCAAGCCCTGAAGAAAATGTCCAACACTCGCTCGAGGCCTTTCGCTACGCCATTCAAATGAAAGCTGAAATTATTAATTTCTCTGGAGGCGGTCCTGGTTATAGCGCCAAAGAAGCGGCCATTTTGAAAGAGGCTGAAAAGCTCAACATTCTTTTAGTGGCAGCCGCAGGCAATGATGGAGTCAATACGGATCGACATCCCTATTATCCCGCTGCTTACCCTCTATCAAATATTCTCGCGGTCACAGCGCATGACTCCTCTCTCCGCCTTCCGCTTTACGCGAATTATGGCTTGCGATCGGTCAGCATTGCAGCTCCTGGCGATGAGATCATTTCCAGTCTGCCGCAAGGGAACTACGGTGAAATGTCGGGCACCTCTCAGGCGACAGCTTTTGCCTCAGGAGCGGCAGCTTTGATCCTTTCTCAAGCTCCGCATCTTCCACAGGAAATCATTCGAAAGATGATTGCGTCCGGCATCAGTGAGCCGCAATTGAAAAACAAAAGTGCTGCGGGAGTCAGACTGAGCGCACTTCGCAGCTTGGTGATGAAGGACTTGTCTGAATCTGCTGAAGGCTTTCATTTTGAAAATACGGCCGACATGGACAATCGGGCTTTCATGATCAATCATTCTGTTGATTCTTTGATTGACCAAATTCCCCTACCCGGCAATCTTCTACCTATTGGGAGATCAGCTACATTTGGAAGAAATCAATTTTGATCCGCAAGATCCATTTCCACTGCTTGAGTTGGATTCATTCAATTACTCTCAAGCAAAAATTCATGCCGAAAAAGTTGACCACTGGCTCGGTTTTCAAATTACTGCGACTGAAAATTTAATTTACCAGAAAGAAACTGAACGCAAATCTGGGCTCCCAGATTCTTTTCCTCAAGAGCGATGGAGTGGCTTAGACGTCCAATCTCTCTCCACTCCCTACCTTGAGTTGAGAGCAGCCCTCGGCCTTTTGAATATTCAACCAGGATCTTGGATTGCCGATTTGGGTTGTGCTTACGGAAGGCTTGCGCACATTCTCGGTCGACATTATCCGCAGACTTATTTTGTGGGTTATGAATTGGTCACAGAACGAGTCCAAGAAGCCCAGCGGGTTCTCAAAAAATTTGCTTATCCTTTGGTGCAGATCTTAGAAAGAGATCTGGTCACTGAGCCACCTCGAGCCGCGGACATTTACTTTGTTTATGATTACGGGAGCAACCGGGCGATCGAAAAAACTTTGCAAGATTTGAGGGAAATCTCATTGCAGCAACAATTTCAAGTGATTGCGAGGGGACGTGCGAGCCGAGCTTTGATTTCTCAACATCATCCTTGGCTTTGTGAAGTCTATCCGCCGAGACATTTCTCGACTTTCACGATTTATTCTTCTTGATTCCAACTAGAAAAATTTCTTTGCTGATTTTTCGAGTGCTCTCCGGCTTGATCGCCTCAAATTTATCAAAAGATTTTTTAATTTCATTTCTCAGTTGGACAAAATCATCACTGTGAAACAATTTGCAGATAAAGTGTCCGCCGGGCTTAAGAAATCGCCGAGCTACATCCAGGGCCAATTCGCAAAGCTCCATCGAACGAGTTTGGTCAGTCAAGCGGATGCCAGTTGTTTTTGGCGCCATATCAGAGATGACCAAATCAAATGAAGGAGTAAAACCATTATCCGAAAAAATTTTTTCAAGCTGCAAATCTCTCAGATCCGCCTGCACAAACACCGCATTCGAGAGTTTGATTTCAATTTCAGTTAAATCAACCCCGAGTATTCGCCCGCGAGCTCCAATCTTTTTAGAGCAGTACTGCGACCAAGAGCCGGGAGCAGCTCCCAAGTCCAAAATGATTTGACCTTCTTTGATCAATCGCAACTTCTGATCAATCTCCTCCAGCTTAAATACCGAACGAGCCGCAAAGTTTTCCTTCTTCGCCTTCTTGTAGAAATGGTCTTTTGGGTTGTATCCTGTCATAGCTGGCACACTAGCGGGGAAATCTCTTTGCGACAAGAAAGAAGAAACAGGACATGGGATGGATTTTAGGTGGATTTTTTATTTTTGTGACTTTGCTATTTATCGCAATCGCCATCTTCTTTCCAGAATGGGTTGGCATCACAGGAAAAAAAGCACGCGAAAATATCAGAGAGCACAAGGGAGATTTTAAGATTGATACAAAAAATTCAGATCAGGACTGAAGCAACCTTTTGTGTCTAATGCTCGACCAAGTCGCCAGCGAAATAAAAAAAGCCCCGATCAAACCTGAAACGACTTCTGGAACTTGGGTAAGGACATTGAGAAACATGATGATCGCCAAAGCTCCGAGCGCATAAAATGCCCCGTGCTCTAAAAAAACAAAAGTATTTAAGCTGCCTTTTTCAACCATCATGATTGTGAGACTTCGAACAAATAAGGCTCCAATTCCGAGGCCGATTGCAATGATAAACAAGTTGGGAGTAATGGCAAAAGCTCCGATCACTCCATCAAAACTAAAGGACGCATCTAATATTTCCAGATACAAGAAAAGCCCGAGGCTGGCACGATGGATATCTTTTTTCGAAAGTTCGCTGGAATTTCGGGCTGGTTTCTTGCTGGATTTGCGAAACAGAAGATTCACTCCTTCAAGACATAAAAATGAAAGGACACCGGCAAGTCCCGAGTAAAGAAAGCCATTTCGCTCCGAGCTTGGAATGGTTTGACTGATAAGCAAAATCACCACAATCGTGATTGCAAATTCTAAAGCCTCGAGCTTACCAAGCTTGAACAGAGGCTTTTCAATAAATCGAATCCAGTGCAGCGTTTTTTCTTGGTCAAAAAAATATTTGAGTGAAACGAGCAGTAAAAAAGCTCCGCCAAACGCAGAGATCTCATGCTCTGCCGATAGCATCATTTGAGCGTACTCAAGCGGCTTTAATAATGCCAGTTGAAGTGCTTCAATCGGCCCCATCTTTCCAATCACTGCGACGATCATCACAGGGAAAATCAGGCGCATACCGAAAACTGCGATGATCATTCCCCAAGTCAAAAATCGCCTTTGCCAAACAGGACTCATCTGCTTCAAAACCGTGGCATTGATAACCGCATTGTCGAAAGAAAGAGAAGTCTCCAAAATTCCTAGAATAAGACAAATAAAAAGAGCATGGAGGGCGCCAGACAATTCTCCGGAAGAATAAAATCCAATTCCAGCCGCGATCATCAGCCCAAGGCCGCTGGCAATCAGAGTTCCTTTGAAGTAGAGGAGGAAGGGTTTCAACATAGATCCAGAATCTATCGGCAAAGTTGTAAGCTGTAAATCAAATGCTAAAACTTATAACCGAGACCGACCGTGCCGTAAAAGGACGTGAAAGTGAAGTTTTGATCCCGAATGCGAGGGCTATTGAATGAATGGCTGTAGTCATATTGCTTAATTCCGAACCCTGCTTCACCAAAGAACTGCTCGGTGAAAAGAATCTGTCCGTGAAAATTGAGCGACCAATTACCGGCGCCGCCAAGACCCAATTGGGTGTCAGGCGCCAAGGAAAGGACGTAATAAATAAACTCGAGATCCACCCACTTGGGGTAATTCATGTAAGGGAACAAATTGAAAATCTTGTCGAAAATTTGTGGCATCGAGCGAGCCCAGAAAAAACCAGGCCCTACCATATCTGATTGAAAATAATCATAGCCTACTTTTTGATAGCCAGTGATCAATCCCCAGCTTTCATCTCGGCCCCAAAGACCTGGATCCAACCGGTATTTAATTTCACCCGTGTAACTTGTGAGCGCTGAATTTTTGTTCGAAATTTTAATTGTCGAAAGGGATTGAAAGGCCTTCAAACTCACTCCCCAGCGCTGGCGACCGAGCCAGTAATTATTCCATCCCAGAAGATCTTCGAACCAATAGTTGAATGCCAATTCTGACATCAAGGTCAGAGCATTTTCAGAACCGATGACTCCAGAAAGCCTTGCACTGATTTCTCGAGAATAACCTTTGTAAAGTTCATGATAG